>NZ_OUNR01000002.1 GCF_900403705.1 Nitrospira lenta
TCAGCGACTCCATCAGAGTCTGGCGTATCTCAGTCCGCTGGAATTTGAGCGACGGAGCAGTGACTCTTAACCTGGTGTCCACGAAACCCGGGCCAGCTCAGGCTACTTTTCTAGCAGTTTCCTCGACCTCCCCCCGCTGCCGTAGCGTCGATTCCAAGCCCAGCGTCGCCGCAATCTTTGCTTGCCAGTCTTCCCTTCCAAATGGCTGCTGCCGATTCACGCAAGTGAGAAGCGTGACCAGTTCATGTTCAAACAGTGATTGATCGATCTTGGCTGAAGACGGTCGTCCCCCCGTCCCCTCGATTCAGAACATGGCAGGCGTGCTCGGCGATTTGTCCGCGCGGAATCTGAGGCATGGATCAGTAAGGTCCGCGAAGCAGCTGTCACATCGCAAGAATAAGCAGTCTGTCCCCTCTTCTTTCCACCTTGCTCACTGTCGAGATCCAGCATTGAGGGAAGTTTCTCCTATTTTTTCAATCCACCTAAAGTAGGTATTGATTCTAATATCATACTTAGGCACCCTACTAGCATTTGTCACAGGAGCGGCTAATGCTACTATCTCACCTGCTTCTTGTTCTCATCGCAGGCAGTCTCATTTCATGCAGTGGGGGAGAAGGAAGCAGTGGGGGATCCGCTCCGCTGAGCGGCTCTTCAGCCGCTGGCACGACGGTGTCTGGATCCGTCCAGGCTCCCGGTGGACAGATCGCGCTAAACCTAAAGAGCCCCGCACAGTTCTTTGCCAATCTTTTCTCTTCAGCAGCCTACGCTGGCATCTCTGGATCCAGTGCCGTGCCGGACGGTACAGTCGTTCAGCTCGGGCGATTGACTGGAAACGGTTCCGGGTTCTCCATTATTTCTACTACACAAACCACAGGGGGAAGGTATTCTTTCAACCTGACAAACCTCAATCTTCAATTCGCCAGCGATCTCATCGTTCGTGTCATCAGTGGAGCGGTCCAGATGCGCGCCTTTGTGGTGTCGGACTCCATTGATCTTGACCCCGTTTCAGAAACAGCCGTGCGACTGGCTCTTGAGCAACTTGCCTCGAATCCTCCCTCGACCTTGAATAACTTTACCGTGCAAGAATTGGCTGACCTGTCCGGTGCGATCTCCGTGATGACAACGGCACGATCCTTAACAAGTTCTTCTACCATCGATGCGACCGTCACAACGTTAAGGAGTGCTGTATTGGCCAATGGACCCTTAGCTGAATTTCTCACAGCAGCGGCCAATCCAGGACAAACCATTGACGGACCAGGTGACGTGGGCAATCACTTTCCCCTTAGCCCAAACAGTTTCTGGGACTACACAGGAACTCAATCCGGCACGGGACAATCTCCCGTCACCTACGCCAACAGACGGACCATCAGCGGAACACGAATCATTGGCACCACCACAACCGTTGTTGCAAGCGAAACCAATGGTCTCAATACCGGCTCCTCCAGCGAGGAGTATTTCATCAAGTCGAACAGCGCGCTCGCAAATTGGGGAAACAATGACCCCGGTGATTTTCTTACCCCTCAAGTCGCCCCATACCCCGAAGTGCGATTTCCCCTCTACCCCGGCGCGATCACTTCCTCAATTGACAAGCCAGGAATCAACTTCCCGCAAGATCTCGATGGCGATGGCAAAAATGAAACCGCCTCGTTCAAGCAGGTCGTCAAGGTTATCGGCTATGAGAATGTGACTGTACCGGCTGGCACCTATGCAAATACGCTTCGAATCGAATCTACTATTACCCTTGCGGTGACGATCTCAAGCACAAGAGAATCGTTTTCCCAAAACGAGGTTCAGACCATTTGGGTTGCCTCAGGATTTGGAGTTGTTCGACTCCTAGACGTTGTGACATTTGACAGCATCACTGAGACCACGGTTGAGGAACTGACAGGTGCGATCGTAGATGAGCGAGGTACAGGTTCTGCCGCCGATGTGCGAAGATTCCCTATTATCGCCAACGACCTTGCCTATAACCCCATCAGCAATGTGTTTTATGTGTCCCGTCCGGGCAATCCTGGAAATGTGGCCGTAGTAGACCCCACGAACGGTTCCATCCTCGACTCGCTCTCTCTCGGTAATGGACAGGCCTTTAATTCTGTCGGGCCAAGCACCCTCGTGATATCGGACGACGGACACTATCTGTATGCAGCACTTAATACTGAGTCCGTGATCAAACGCATCAATCTTCAGACGTTTACCGTCGACGCAACTCTCCAGCTTGGGCCCGATGTTGTTCAGCCGCAATGTATCTTGCAAGTCGCCAGTATGAGAATTCTCCCCGGCAATCCTCGTGCACTGGCAGTCTCGAAAATCACAGGCTCTCCTCCTGGTGTGAGCTGTGGTGAAAACTTCTATGAAGTGGCCATCTACGATGATGCGGTTCAGCGGCCTAACACGGTGAGGTTCCCGACTCCCCCCTCATTCAACGGCATCAGGCTCTCAATGAACCAGATAGCCTTCGTGAATTCGGCTCAGAGACTTTATGGGTTCGACACGGGATCCACGGGAGCGGGTTTTTTTGAAATGGCTGTCAGTGCGAGCGGCCTTGCCGTTTCAAATGCTGTAAGCCTGCAGCCGCTGACATTCCAGAAAGTCATGCAGTCCGACGGCATCCGCATTTATACCAGCGAAGGAAACGTTGTTGATCCGGCCACCCTCACAGTTCTCGGCAACACGCCCCTCTTTCCAAACAATTTTACCCATCTCGTCCGACCAGACAGCACTGCCAGGCGTGTTTTCTACTTGAAACAAGATGTGTTTGCACCAACCGCCCTATTGCAGGCATTTGACACAACCACTCTAGGGCTTGTCGGCAGCAACGAGGTCCCCATATCCAATACCCCGGCGTTCCTCACAAGTTTGACCCGCTATGGCACGAACGGCCTCGCCTTTTTGAGTCAGAATAGAGAAATGTATGTGATTCGGACTTCTTTATTGCCGTGACATCTTGTTGAAGACTCCAGGGAGGGTATAGAAAAAACTAAGGGGACAAAAAAAGGAAAAGGTGACAGGCTACTTTTCTAGCGGCTTCCTCAGCCTCCCCCGCTGCCGCATCGTCGATTCCAATCCCAGCATCGCCGCAATCTTTGTTCGCTAGTCTTCCCTTCCAAAGGGCTGCTGCCGATTCACTCAGGTCCGCAGTCTCGTCAATTCATGGTCGAAGAAATGGACACATTTCCGGTCATAGATCCTCTTCCATGAAATCAAGCTCCTGTGGCCCACCAATCTTGCTAAATAATGGGCTGCGACAATTCGAGCTCAATGATAGGCGATAGTGAAGCACACCTATGTACTTCGTGACCATTTTGCGCAGCCGTTTCCCTTTCCATTCAGAATCAATTGGCCACACAGCCATAAATCGAGTATCCATCCTAGCTGAGGAAACAATGGCTCGCTGATCTGATCTATAACCAAATGCATACCTCCAGCTAGACTCACGGATGTAGAGATCCTGATCCGTAAACGCAATGAGGGTGGAATTGGGTTCCCAGGCGGCCGTCGCTTGCTCTAAGATGGCGATGATTTCTTCTGCAACATACTGCCCTCGCTCCTCATTGAATGCGTGCGCTACTACTGCTGGCAGCGGTGCCGAAAGTACGGATATGTTCAAGCCATACTTATTTCGATAATAGGTCACGAGCCTATTCAACACGTCCTGAGGAAAGGTGCCAATCGGCACAAAATAGACCTGACCGATGCCCTGGAGTGCATTGAGACCGACTGGCACATAAGGTTCTTGTATTAGGCAGGCAACATTCGAAACCTTCCCAAAGTAGAGAAGGAGAATAAATAGGGTAACCTGCAGCCAGGTAAAATAGCTCATTTTCAACGTCGTCTAGCCAATGCCCCCATGGAACCCCAAGCAATGGTCACGCAAAAGATTACCAGCGGCCTTCTCATTGAACAAGAAAACGAGAAAGAACTGAGACATTCTGAGTTTCCCAGCGCGTAGCCGTCCGGCGTCTTCCTCGACTCCCCACCCCTCAGCTCTCCCCCATCACCTCCGGGAGGAAGAAAAAGGTGTCAGGAACCATTTCCCGGCGTGGGCCGTCCGGTGCCTTCTTCGCCTCCCTCACTTCACCACCCCTCCCCTCAGTCGCCCGTAGACCAAGATAGCCTGAAAAAGTAGAATGCCCCTGCTTCTTCGCTCAAATCAGGAGATACCGATGCCCTCGCCTCATACCTTTCGTATTATTCACTGTTCAGATCCCCATTGGGGACGACAATTCAACCCGGAGATCTGGAAAGACTTCGTCCTCAAAGCGGTGGATCGACAGCCTCATCTCTTGCTTATCACTGGTGATTGCGTAGACACCCCCTGGGGCTGGACCCTCAATTCAGCCAAGCGTGACCTTGACGAGTTGGATACCAAACTCAATTCCGGCCGCGGAGATACAGACCGCTGTCATATTCGCATGACCCCGGGAAATCACGATGTTCGGCTGACCGGCCTTATTCCGGTTCAACCTTGGGTGACCATTCCCCTGACCGGCCTCTTCTTCGGAGCCATCCTTTCACTCGCCATGTGTTTGGGACTCTTATCGTTTTGGACTGTCTTCCTCCTTACCACCGGCATGATGGTCATTCTTGCTCTCCTGCACTTCTTGTGTATCAGTCAATTCAGCAGGGTCTTTCACAATCGCCTCAGCTCCACTCCCGAGCAGTTTCTCATCAACAACATCTGCGTAGAGCTCTTTTATTTTGACTCCGCTACGGAGCCGATCCTCTCGGCAGAGGGAATGGTCCGGCTGCGGGATTTCATCACCGCGACACAAACCCCCGTCCCCGTTCCTCCTCTGACCAACCCCACACCTCAACCACCCAATCAGCTGGCCTATCGAATTGCCATGACCCATCATCACGCCATAGGGATCCCCCATGATCACCAGCAGGAACGTTTAATGATCATGCGCAACTCGGGAGCCTTTTTGAGCGAACTGACCGCCCAGCACATTCGGCTGATCCTGCACGGGCATAAACACCATCCTCACTTCAGCCGGTTAACCGTCAATGCAGAACGGCCGGAGGAATTTCAAATCGGGGTACTCGGGGCAGGGACGCTCACTCGAGGCAATCCATTGCCGGAGCCTCACGGGTTTCATTTCTACTATCTCGAACTCGACGCCAACCTGAACATGAACGCCACTCCGTTCCTCAGTCACGGGGGAGCGTTTCATCCCCAACCATCGTTCTACATCGAAGCCATCCATGAGGCGATACGCCGGCAGCGCACCTTTGCAGAGACGGCGTATGGCATGAAAGCCAAAACACTCAAGAGTGTGACCACCGTCTTTCCCGATGGCGATACGCGAGAACGCGTAGAATTCCTGAACTTTCAAATCGTCAATCAAACACAACGCTATACCCAACTGCCGCAAGTGTCCCAGGCCAGCGTTGACCGTGGACATATTGAGGGATTCATTGCCGGGCCGCTCGATGCGCAATGTCCGCCTTCACTCCATCTTCGCCCAGACCCAACACGATTTAACTTGAGAGAACAATGTGGTCAGGTCGAATTCGGAACTGGCATCTATGCGAACAATCCTCCCTTTAGTTTCTTCACAGAATTCCACGCGCTGAATAGCGTGGCAATGAGCGTACAACAACACGAAGAACGGTACGGCAAGCCCCCTCAGCCTCGCACAGAATCAACGGTTCTTGTCACACCCCCCTATCCTGTCGATGGTCTGGAAATCATCATCGAGTTTCCAGCCAAATTCCAGATCGCGGGACGGCCTGAACTGAATGTCGAAAATTCCGACAGCCAGCGCCTCAATATCATCGAACAGGAATATCGAGCCGGGCTGGTCTACGACACCGCAACGAATGTCATCAGACTAACTGTCAATAATCCGTCGCCTGATACCACCTTCCTCATTCGCTGGGGGCTCTGTCATGTCGAACCGCCGGAAGCTCGTGCGGTCGCACACCTCAGTGGAACGACGAAGCAACTCCAACGCACTCTCCTGGATTTGTCCTGGGGCAAGAATCGTTCCGGGCTCAACCGCACAAACTGGGATGAGTTTCAGAAGGTGGCTCGAGTGGCAGAAGATCTCATACGAGATAAATTAGGAGTTGGCTCTTCAGCCCATGACCCGCTCGAAGTCAGCCTGATGGTGTACGATCATGAAAAAGCATGCTTGCGGATTATAGGCGGCAATTATTTGGTGACAGACGAACGCGCAACCAAGACACTTGCATACGGAGACGGAATCGCAGGCCGATGTCACAAGACCAATGCCATGCGGCTATTTATTAAATCCAACAATCAAACAACTCGAGCGCCTTTTGGCTATCTCCCATGGGCCAACTACCCCTCTCCGGCTGGGATACCGCATGAGGTTTTATTCTGTTTGCCCCTCACAAATCCCGATGAAGGATCGCTCATCTATGGTGTCTTGAACATTGGCTCCAAGCGTGCTGATTCGAAGCTCCTTATGCTTGAAAGGCCAGCAGACGAGACACCTCAAAAAACCAAAGAACGTGATGACTTATTCCTATTGCTCAACATGATTTGCTTTACCGCCTTAAGCAAAACGATTGAGGATCCTCCCTTGACAACCCACCCTGCCAGCGATACTCTGACTCCATAGGAGCTTTTATGAAGGCGACAAGCATTTCTCCTGCTATCATCAACATCAAGACTCCCTCACAAGAATCTCTGTCGGTCGAGAGAAAAGCCGAATTACTTCGGCTGATTGAAAAGTACAAACCTGCTCAGCCCATTCGGATACTTCGAGAAGAAGATCAGAACTCTTAGTCATTTTCTGACTACAGCTTTCTCGCTCGCATGTAAGAAAATAAAAGGGCCAGGCGGAGCTGGTCCCTTTCTAATCCACGCCTCGGTCCCTGCTACTTCGGAAAGGTCGCTGAAGCCGCCGCCAGGGGGGCAAAGTCAAGCAACGACCCCACTCTTCCATGCGAAGGTGACTATCGAATCGTGTAGACGATTCAAGACAAGAAACTGATTGTTCTGGTCGTGAAGATTGGAGACCGCAAGGAAGTCTACCGCTAATCAACAGGAGTGACAGCGGCGACGTCCACCTCGTCGGCAATAAAACGATGTCGTGAATCGCAAAGGAAGAAAGAACAGGATATTCAGGGGCAGGAGGGATGCAAGGCAGGAAAGGACAAATATCAACGCCCCTATTGCTCGAACTTCATCTCTGCTGACTTGGCCGCATGCCGCTGTATATCGCGATCCGGAATGATGATATTCACGACCTCGCCGTCTTCATAGACGTCTGCAACATTGAGCGCTCCGCTCAATATCAAAGCGCCAACTGTCTCTTCGCTGATATTCAGGCGTGTCGCGGTCGCAGCAGGAGAATGCCCCCGCAGACCGGGATCCCGCTCAAGCGCTGCCATCCATTCTGATGGTGAGTACCGTTTCCTCATGCACTGCAGTCTATATAAGGGTCCGTACTAATTCAATCGACGGCCACGCCCGAGAAGATGAGTAAAACCCACGTGTAGACTTGTGGAAAAGAACAGCTGTCAGGCTCCCTTTCCCCCAGCCGCCGCCACGCCCTCCAGCTTTAGGCTCCCGCCGATGAGATGGTCGATTCCGTGGCAAGTATTGTAGCCAGACCCTAACGGTCTTGGAAGGAAGAGCTGGAACGGAGGGAAAATGGGAATGTTCTGAGTTTCCAGGCGCAAGGCCGATCATCGCCGTTGCACGGGCAGGACACAGACCTCACACAACGCGGAGACGCCCGGGGCACTCACACCAGCATGCACGGCCATCCTCACCGCGCAGAATCGTGAAAGTATTTTACCGAAACCCTCTCCTCTGGATAGAGTACGAACAGTCTGGTGTGTACACATGCGTTGGAGGTGGCCGATGAGCGATAAGGACCCCGCAGCGGAGCAGACGGTCCGGCGCACGCCCCTGCATGCATGCCAGACATCCGCATTCTCCGGGTTTCACTACACGATCAGAGATCCCGCGGGGCAACTTCTGGGGGAGGTGACCTGGCCCATGATGGCCCAGGCGACAAACGCGCGCATTCGGTGGAATGGCTCAGACTCGTCGAATGGCACGATCGTGATCACCTGCGCCAGCCATCGGTACGACATCCAATTCGAGTACCTCGATCGCGGGTGGATCAACGATATACGCTTTACGCTGACAGATGGAACGACAAGCCTCGCGGTCGCGGAGCTGCGCTTCCCGCCTCGCATCTTCGCGCGCGGGCGCGTGCGATTTCTGGAACCGTTCGAGGGTACGCTCCTGCGGAAAAATGGCTGGTTTCGCCGCCGATACTCAATTGACAGCGATGCCGGCGTCATTGGGACCATTGAAGAACGTGCCGCGATCATGGCGGTCCGGGAGATGCGAATCAACTTGCCTGATACCATGGGTATCCCAACCAAGATTTTCGCCTTCTTCTTGGCCGTACACCTGCTCCAAGCCTAGGCATGACTAGCGGTGCGCGGCGATCCGACGTCTTTACCTTTCCCCTTCACAACACAGACCGATGGACCAGTCGGTCGGGAAAGAGTAGAGTGACCCACGGCTTTCTGCTAGGCATCGAGACGCAGGAGCAAAGATGACAATAAAAGAAAGTTGCTCTTCTTCCCGTTCTACGTTTTTTCTGCTCATCCTGGTTCTCTTTCTGCTCGGTTCGTTCTTGCTCCCTTCCTTCGATCTGAGTCCAAGCCAAGCCCGCGCCGCAGGCAAAGGTCAGACGAAGTTCCAGCGCATATCGACACAGTACATCGCGGCGTTGGGCGATCCAGGTGCGACCTCTGGGAGCGGCGCGCAATCGTGGGGTCTGTGGCCTCTGGACCCGGGTCCTCGGGGCGTCGAGCTGACCAGCTATAAACGGTTGAAGGATGCAGGGGAAGTTGCCCCGGCGCGCTGGACATTCGACGCCACCGACTGGTGGCTGGAGGAACACGGCTTAATCATGGAGCAGCCGACCTTTCCGCTCCCTCCCGGCAAATACATGGTCACGGGCCGCCGCGACGTGACGGCGGTGCTGACCATTCATCCCGCCGACAGGAATGGCGACCGGCGCTGGGAACTCGATAAAGGCGCGACGCTCTACGACGTGACGCACCTGGCCTGCCGCTCCGCGCGCTATACACCGGCAGCGACTGGTAGTTCGTGCTCGCCGGCAAACGTGCAGAAGACTGCGTTTCCAGTTAAGCCAGGGGGAGCGATGCCTCCGGTCGAGGGCTGCGCGAAACAGGACTATGCGGTTCTACTCGTGATCGGCGTGGGCGTGAACGACTAAACGCCGGTGACGACGGACGAGACTAAGAAAAAGGTGCCTGAGCCTTCTCCATAACCTTCATCTTTCGGCCACTGGAAGCTTCGAAGCTCTGAGGATACAAGAGAATCCGTTTTTCGGAAGCCCGCTCCCCCTTTGCATACTCCTCTTTCATAGCTATCCGGTCCTACCTTTGCCCGGCCGAGAGGCGACAGAAATAGTCAGAAAGCCAAGGGGTTACAAGAAAAATGTATTGCACCAAGAGGAAAGACTGAGCTGCAAGAGCAGAGGCCTTCGCGGCCAAGCACTCATTCGGCTTCGCCGCCCCCACTGCCTCAAGACTCTTTCCTAAGAAACCGAGAAGACTCGTAGCGCCCTACATCCTGCATGGCAGGACCCCTTCAATCTTTAACCTTGATAGATGCCGATACACTTGTGACTGCTCGTATAAAAAACCCCGGCATCTCCACGGCTCGATTTGTCCGGCACCTCTGGCTGATCTTGGGATTGTTCGCGGCCCTGGCAGGGCAGTTTGCCCTCTATGTCCAGGTGCAGCATGAGGTCGCCGAAGCGAGTGCCGTGCGTGAGACAGCCCTCCAGCTTGCGCAGGAATTACGCCAATCCTCCGACGACCTCACGCGAATGGTGCGCACCTATCTGACTACCGGCAACCCGCTCTACAAAAAACACTTTCAGGAAATTATCGCGATCCGGAATGGGACCAGCCCTCGCCCGGTCGACTATCACCACGTGTATTGGGACATGGTGCAGCTGGATGACCGCCGCCCGACGCCAATGGGGCCACCGGAAGCGCTTCTAACAAAGCTCGCCGCGGTTGGAGTCACCGACGAGGAACTGGCCAAGCTGAAAGAATCGATGCAGCGCTCCGACGATCTGACCACCCGTGAGTTTGCCGCGATTGCCATGGTGGAACAGCACTCACCGGTACCGCTCTCGACACGGCTGGCCGCCATCAATCTGGTGCACGATGAGACCTATCTCCAGGCCAGAAGCCGGATTATGGCCCCGATCGGTGAGTTTGCGCGCCTGATCGATGCCCGCACACTGAACGCCGTTGAGCGTCAGCAGGCCCATGCCGATCGAGCCCTGTGGATCTTAATCGGTATCGGCATGCTCCTCGTGGGGGTGCTCTACAATACGCACCGAAGTCTCTATCACATCCTCGGCACGACGGTAGACCGGCTCTACACGCATATGGACCGACTCGGACAGGGACACTTCACTGAAGCGATCGCTCTCAACCCAGCACAGGTCCCTTCCATTCTCGGCAGGCTGGCAGAAGCGCAGCGCAACTTAGCCGCACTCGATGGAGAACGCCGGCAGGCAGAGGAGGACCTGCAGCAGCATCAGGCCCGGCTCGAAACCCTCGTGGCCACACGCACCGCTGACTTAGAGATCGCGAAACAGGCGGCCGAATCCGCCAGCCTGGCAAAGAGCGCATTTCTCGCTTGCATGAGCCACGAGATTCGCACACCGATGAATGCCATCATTGGTATGACCGAACTGCTCCAGGAAACAGCCCTCTCTGAGGAACAGCAAACCTACGTCGACCGCTTCGGCCGCGCCACGAACGCCCTCTTGAGCCTGATCAACGACATTCTGGACCTGTCAAAAATCGAAGCCGGCCAGATGGAATTGGAATGTATCTCGTTCGATCTGGTCGACGTCATCGAATCCGTGGGGGAACTCATGGCGCAACGCGCCTCCTCAAAAGGGCTTGAGCTGATCCTTCACTTGGACCCCCGGCTCCCCCGATATGTGCGCGGCGATCCGACGCGGCTGCGGCAAATCTTTGTCAACTTAGTCGGTAACGCCGTCAAATTTACCGTGCGAGGCGAGATTGTCTTGCGGGCGGAACCGTCTCTGTCTGAGTCCGAATGCCTGTCATTTCACGTCACCGACACAGGGATCGGCATTCCCGCCGACAGGGTCGATCACATCTTTGAACGGTTTACACAAGTCGATTCCTCGACCACGAGACAATACGGAGGAACGGGATTAGGACTCAGCATATCGAGACACTTAGCCGAATTGATGGCGGGGCGGATATGGGCCACCAGCACGCTTGGGATCGGTACCACCATCCATCTCACGATTCCCCTACCCCCGGCGCACACGCTCACGGCCGCGGCACCCCATCTCACCATGCCGGTTGAGCGGCGAATTTTGATCGTCGACGACAATGACACCAATCGCCTGGCGCTCCGCACGGTGCTGTCTCAGACTGGAGTGATCGTGTCGGAAGCCCGCTCCGGGCCGGAAGCGCTCACTCAGTTGGAGGACGCGCGGCAGAATGAGACGCTGCCGCACCTCCTCCTCTTAGATTGTTATATGCCGGACATGGACGGATTCGTGGTAGCCGAAGCGCTGCAAGCGAAGCCGGAACTGGCGGCGATTCCTTCGATCCTGCTGACCTCCGACCTGCGAGCCGGCGACCGGGCTCGCGCCACGCGCGCCGGCATTCGACGGTTTTTGAACAAGCCCATTCGCCGCTCCGCCCTGCTGAAAACCATCGACACGCTACTGACCGACCCCAGGCCGGAATCCTCCGCGGCCAGCGCCGACGTTCCAGCAGCCGCACCGGCGCAGGCGGCGCCCCCCGCGCCACCGCCGGTATCGCCGGCACAGACAACCGGCCGTATCTTGCTGGCAGAAGATATCGAAGATAATCGCGAGATCGTCAAGCTGTTCCTCAAGTCCACCGGCTATCAGGTAATCAGTGTGGAAAATGGCGCGCTCGCGGTCGAACACTTTCAATCCGCCAGCGTTGATCTCGTGCTGATGGATATTCAAATGCCCATCATGGATGGGCTCACGGCAACGGCTATCATCCGAGCATGGGAACAGCAGCAGGGCCGCCCGATGACACCCATCATCGCCCTGACGGCCAATGCCTTTCAGGAAGATATCACGCAATGTCTGGCGGCCGGATGCTCGGCCCATCTAGCCAAACCGATTAAGAAGCACGCACTCTTGAGTCTCATTCAAGCCTGCCTGACCTCCGCGCCTTCTCGACAAGCGGCCTAGACACACCCTTCACTCACACTCCTCCGAGCTTCGATAACCAAGTGGGCCCGGCAAGCGTTGCCGCCAACGCCTTACCTTCATTGGGGTAGCAAAGATTTTCCGACTGCGCGTATGATGATCGCGCAAACATCGGAGGAGTGTCTGCCTTGGCAACACAGAACTCAACGCGGACCCTACCATTGCTGAATAGCTCTACCCGCAGCCCTCTATGGCGGCGCGACGCCGCATCGCAATCCTCTCGATCCGCGACAATGACAGCCTGCAACGACCATTCGCTTCCGCTTCACAAGAAGGCCGTCCGCGCGCTGGCCGTCCACTGGTTGATCCTCTGTTGCCTGCAGGCCCTCGCGGGCGCCGTCACGACAGGCGTGGCCCACGCCGAGAATGACACCTCCACGGCGGCGGCACCGCGCACCGCGACATGCCAGACGATTGAGTCGGACGACGCACGATTGAGGTGCTACGACCTGGCAGGCTTAGAGGGCGCCGCGCAAACCACGGATAGCCTTCCGACGCCATCGCTGATGGGGACCCGGTGGGAACTCGACCCCGGCACACAGCACGATCTGTTTTCGATTCGCCCGCATAAACCGATCTATTTCCTTCCGGCGCGCTATACCTCCGGCGTCAACAATCAGCCGTCCAGCCCCACCCAAGGAACCGTTCCCCGGTCGCTCGGCTATACCGACACCGAAGTGAAGTTTCAACTGTCCTTCAAGCTTAAAGCGCTGACGCTGAAGGAACGTTTCGACCTCTGGCTGGGCTATACGCAACTCTCGTTTTTCCAAATGTATAACAAGTCCAAGTCGGCGCCCTTCCGTGAAAGCAACTACGAACCTGAAATTATGGGCGTGATCCATACGGACTACGACCTCTTCGGCTTGAAGGGCCGCTTCATCAACCTTGGCATTGTCCACCAATCCAACGGGCGGACGGATCCGCTGTCACGAAGCTGGAATCGGGTCTATGCGCAATTCGGATTCGAGCGAGGTGCCTTTGGATTGACCATCAGGCCCTGGCACCGCATCCGGGAAGACTGGACCGACAATAACAATCCCGATATCACGGACTACATTGGACGGGGCGATATCCTGGCTACCTACGCCATCGGCGGCCACAATCTTTCACTGTTGCTGCGCAGCAACCTCAACTTCTGGAACTTTCATGGCGCCACACAGCTGAACTGGAGCTTTCCGCTCTACCACCAGATCAAAGGCTACGTGCAACTCTTCACCGGATACGGCGAAAGCCTGATCGATTATAACCACTACCAAACAACGGTTGGCGCAGGAGTCCTGCTCATTGACTGGATGTAGGCGAGCGCGAGGCCGCGTCTCGCAGCCGCTCAATGTCGCGCATGGGAGGCGCGCCGAACGAGCGGCTGTATTCACGGCTGAATTGGGAGGGGCTTTCATATCCGACCTGCAACGCCGCAGTGGTAGCATCCAGCCGCTCAGCGAACATCAAACGCCGCGCTTCATTCAACCGCAGCCACTTTTGGTACTGCAGCGGACTCATCGCCGTCACGGTTCGGAAGTGGTGATGAAAGGTCGAGGCGCTCATATTGACTTGATCGGCCAGCGCCTCAATACGAAACGGCTTATTGAAATTGTCTTTCAACCAATAGATGGCCTGCGCAATCTGCCGGCTCTGAGTGCCCGCCAGCGCCATCTGGCGCAGATGGGCTCCTTGATCGCCCACGAGTAACCGATAGACGATTTCCCGTTGGATGATCGGTCCGAGGATCGGGATATCCTTCGGCTCATCAAGCAGATCGACCAATCGTTGAAAGGCCGCCAGCAACGGCAGCGTGACGTCGCCGATCGCCATGCCGCGACTCGATTGCTGTGCGCGCGGCGGTGGCAAGTTATTGTCCGCCATCAACAGCGCCATCTCCCGTTGATCGATCGTCAGGAGGAGGCTCAGATACGGAGACTCCCGGCTCGCGTCGAGCACCCGGCATACGACGGGGAGATCCACGGAGGTGATCAAGAACTGACGCGAGTGGTGCACATACGTATCGTCGCCGAGCAGCACCTGTTTGACCCCTTGCGCAACCACGCAGATGCTTCGTTCGAACAGATAGGTCATCGGCTGCGTCGGGGCGTCCCGGCGGAAGAGCGACAAACCCGGAATGGCGGTTGAGAGCCGGTCGCCGGGCTCGGTCCATCGGGCAATGCTCATCTTCAATCCGTCAAGCGCCACGGAAAAGCCGGCACTCGTAATCCCCTGTTCATTCAGCCATGCATGCATGGTTTCCACGGACCGAAGGTTACCAGATGGCAGAGGGCGAGACAAGTCGGGCTCTCAACGATTCAGAGTATCAGGCAATAATTGAGCAGGATCAGTCTAGCGACCCTGCGCTGCCTAAAAGTACAAAGAGTAGACAGCGCGGTCGGCGCTTCAATCTCAGAATCGCTCGCAGAGCGATTGGTGCATACCACAGGAGGTGCCTAGATGAGTCGAATGTCGAAGGAGAGAATGGACAAGGCCTTGGAACAACTCAAGACGATTTCTCCAGCGGATCACGCCAAGGTGAAAGGGCTGGCCAACATTGTGAAGCCCCTCCGCAGCGTGCTGTTTAAAACGCCTGACGATCACGGCATGACCGGCTGGAAGGATCTTGTCATTCCGTCCGATGACGGCACTCCGTTGGAGGCCTGGTACATCCCAGCCAAAGGCGGCGAGAGCAACAAACTCGTGATCTTCAACCACGCATTGCCGATGTGTCGCGCCGGATTCCCCGGGCATCTGGGCGAACCCTGGAGCCTGTACGACGCGGTGGAAATCGACTTCGTGCTCCAGTACAAACATCTCACCGATGCGGGCTACAACGTGCTCACCTATGACATCCGCAATCACGGCAACAGCAGTGCCGCAAACGGCGGCTTGTGCGGCATCGGGAATTGGGAGTGGCGGGATTGCGTCGGGGTGAAAAAATACGTAGACAACCATCCAGCCCTCTCGACGATGAAGGTCGCGCTCTACAGCCAGTGCATGGGCGGTAACTCCCAATATCATGCCATCCACCGCCGGCCCGATCTGTTCACCAACGTGCGCTGCATGGTGAGCCCCATGGTCGTCTCCATGGGGGCGATTTACGATGCGTTCTCGGATTTACAGGGCGTGCGGCAGTATCAGGAATTAATCGATCTGGAACTGCTCAAGATGGGTGCGTTCGTCGCCGCCGAGATGACCCCGCACCTGTGGGCTGCCAGCGTGAAGATGCCTGTGCTCATGGTGCAGGTGCGGAAAGACTCTTGGACGAGAAATCCCGAAGATGCGCAAAAGACGTTCGATCTCCTCGGCAGCAAGGAGAAGGAATTATATTGGATCGAGAATACGACCAGACGATTCAAAGACGGGTACAACGACTTCGGTCGGCGTCCTGAAACCGTCCTCACCTTCCTCGCGAAATATATGAAGTAGAAGACCGCCGCACCGGGAGCGTACTAGTAATGGTACGCTCCCGGCATATGCGGATAACCGGAGTGCGGCGCTCGGACAGTCGAGCACCGAGTCGTCCAGCCATTCCTGGCACCCCGCCGCCTATTGGATCACGTTAAATTCGTAGCGCGCCGCCGTAAGCGCTTCCAGCAATTCGGACGCATGATCGCGGCCGCGCGTTTCCATGGTGATATCGATGGCGGCTTCGTTCAGGCTCACGCCATAGTGCGCGCGGTTATACGAGGTCTCCACGATATTGGCGCGCGCCTTGGAAATAACCGCCGTCAGCCCCTCCAGCGCGCCGGGATAGTCCGGCAGCAGCACGCGCAAGCGCAAGCGCCGTCCATCCCGCACCATCCCCTGCTCGATAATTCTCGCCAGCAAATTGACGTCAAGATTGCCGCCGGACACCAACACTGCGATGTTCTTACCGCGATACCCCATTTTATTTTGGAGGACAGCGGCCAGCGCCACGGCGCCCGCCCCTTCCGCCACGGTTTTCTCGCCCTCCAGCAATATCAAAATCGCTTCCGCGATGTCGGCCTCATCGACGGTCACGATCCGATCGACATACCGGCTCACGAGCGGCAATGTGCGCTGGCCAGCCCGCCGAACGGCGATCCCGTCCGCCAACGTCGATTTTGCGGGAAGATCGACCGGGCTCCGGTTCTGCAACGCCGTTTGCATCGACGGCAAGCGCGCGGTCTGGACGCCGATCACCTCAATCTGAGCACGGCGCCCTTTGACCGCGCAGCCGATGCCGCCAATCAGCCCGCCCCCTCCGACCGGCACGACAATCACGTCCAACTCCGGATTCTGCTGGAGAAGCTCCAACCCGATGGTTCCTTGCCCCGCAATCACGTCATCGTCATCGAAGGGATGGATGAACGTGGCCCCTCTCTCCACACTCCGCTCGACCGCCGCCTCGCAGGCTTCGTCATAGCTGTCTCCGTGCAGGACGACATCGGCACCATAGCCACGGGTCGCGGACAGTTTAATCAGGGGCGTCATCCGCGGCATCCAGATCTGGGCTGGAATATTGCGTTGGGTCGCATGATAGGCCACACCTTGCCCGTGGTTGCCTGCCGACGCCGCGATGACTCCCTGCCGACGCTCGGCCTCCGTCATGGTCAAAATGCGATTCAACGCGCCGCGCTCCTTGAACGATCCGGTCATCTGCAGGTTTTCCAGCTTCAAGAAAATTGCATTCCCCGTCAGCCTGGACAGCATTTTCGAGTGCACCAGCGGAGACTCGTAGATCGACGGTCTGATCCGGACAGCGGCGGCTTCGATCGATTCAGAATTCACCATGACCCGGCTCTCCTTTTCATATGCATCTCCCTGTTCGTATTGCGCGCAGGCCATAAAAAAGCCCCCGGCGGAATCGAATCCGCCAGAGGCCGTTTGCTGCATCGATATCGCTCTCGGGGCAGACGGGCTCAGGCGGAAGCGACGATCATCATCGCCGCCAGGCTCATCCCGATACTCTGCCGAATGCTGTTCATCGTGTCACAACCCGCTGCGGTGTACTGCTCGCTACTCGCAATTTATAGCACCCACCATCAGGCGTATCAAGCCAGTTCACGGTATGAGCTCTCCCCTCCTAGCCAAATCACCTTCCCAAACGTTTCACTTCCCCAAACGTTCCTCATCCTATTATAATCTCGCGAGCCTCCGTGTTAACACAGTCCGTGCTCTGGTACGCAGTCACGCGCTTCATGAGACGGACGAAGGAGAACTGGTGGCACATCACACGACATTTCCCCGCCTTCTGTCACCATCCTTGGTTGCCGCGATCGCCGGATTGGCAGCCGTCCTGGGAATCTGCGCGCCCGTGCGGGCTGAACCGCTCACGGTCGGGGCGCCCCCCAGCTTACGGCCAGCTCTCATCGAAATTCTGCCGATGTTTGAACGGGAATACGACGCGCCCGTGCAGATCGTCTACACGCCATCGAAAACGCTCGTCCGGGAAATCGAAAATGGCGCTTCGATCGATGTCTTGCTGACTGGGGGCGTTGACGAAATCGAGTACTTGCACAAGAAGGGACTGACGCTCAACGGGAAGCCTCGAATCTACGCCAGAACGTCTCTCGTCCTGGTCATGTCGACGAACTCTTCAGCCGCGTTGCTGTCCCTTGACGATGCCCTGCAAAGCCGAACCACACGCATCGTCCTCGGCGATCCTCACACCTCCTCGTTGGGAGAGATCTCCGCGCGGGCGCTGGCAAAAATCAATCCGACGTATAAAACCCATGCCAACATTCTCTATGCCCCGCATAGCGAGGACATCATCCAATTGATTCGTACGGGCAAGGCTGATGTGGGTCTGGTCTACCGCGTCGATACCATCAATAGCGGACAGGTGCGCATCAGCGATGGCACCCCCATCGGATCACAGGTACCGATTCAGTTCGGCCAAGCCGTGGTATCGACCTGTCGCCCCGCGTTACGGCCTGTCGCAGAACGGTTTTCAGATTTCTTGATGACCCCGCGCATACAAAAACTCCTGGTGAAGTACGGATTCGACCCCTGAGTGAGGTGCCATGTTCCCTGTCGGCCAGAACCATCCGTGCGGCATCCCGGCGTTGATAGGCTATGGGCCGATGCACCGCAAAAATTCCACGACGCGGCAATCTGAGGAGTTCTTTACTGCGGCCTAATTCCCGTCTAGAGGAAAGAGAGGGCACGATGACGAACAAAACTTTGACCTGGATCGCCGCCGTGGCAACGCTCGCCGTGCTGGCCACCCCGAATGTCTTCGCCGTCTCGAAGAATACAGACTCGCTTACGGGCATTTCGCCCAGAACTGTGGCTGACTATTTACGCGCCGTCGTCATGGCTCACCGGCACTTCTATACGCTCCAGATCATCAACCGCCTTGTCCCGGAGGGGAAAGTGGCGGTGTCCGAACACTGGCAGACCGCACATGCCCTACCGTTACCGGTGCAACTCCTCCAAGAGACCAGTGAGATTGCTGAATTGACCGGCCCCAATGTCCGTTATCATCTGGTCAGCCAGTGGCCGATTAAAAAAACCAATGCGCCGGCCAATGAATTCGAGCGGAAGGGTCTTGAAGCCGTGCAGGCCTATCCTAACAAACCCTATTTTGGCACGATCGAGAGTGACGGAGGCCCGTTGTTCGGAGCGGTCTATGCTGATGTGGCGGTCACAAAAGCCTGCGTCGAATGCCACAACTCACACCCCAACACTTCGAAATCGGATTTCAAACTCGGTGATGTGATGGGAGGACTCGTCATCAGCTTTCCGCTCAGCCATCCATGAGTAAACGGCTAGTATGTGGCTCGGCCAACGGCTGCTGACATAGAGTTTGAGCGAGGAGATGCGCCACGCACGCTGCGGGAATCGGCCAATCCAAGGGCACGGGATCCTTCAGGCTCTGGGATCGCTGACGTACCCAGAGCGGATCCATCACCAACCTGCCTATACTCGCCGAGACAAGAGCACCAAAATAGAGCCGCTATCCGGTGTGACTGCCCAGCCAATCCTCAAAGTGGGTCATGCCCATAAGATGTGGACCGACCGGCACTAACGATTGATCATCCAGCTTTCCGCCGAAGTAGAACGCCTGGGGATCCGCAATGACCTGACGCGCGTCACGCTTGGCATTGAGGAGGCGGCGTACAACTTCCACAAGGTGGGTTCGATCGGGGCCGGCCAAATCGACGAGGCTATTGGATGGCGCGCCCGCTGCAATGCCCGCGAGCACCGTGACCACATCATCCGCCGCGATCGGCTGCATCTGAACCGGAGCAAGTCGAGTCGTATCGCCTTCGGTTCCCCCATCGGCAATGACACCGAGGAATTCAAAGAACTGAGTCGCCCGAACGATCGTGTACGGTATCGGGCCGGCTATGACCAACCGTTCCTGGGCGATCTTTGCGCGCATATACGCAACCTCCGTCATACGGTCCGCGCCGACGACGGACAACACGATGTGATGGCGCACCCCCGCTTCCGCTTCGGCAGAGAGCAGATTGCGCGTGGACGTTTGAAAGAAATTCATTACCGCCACGGGCTCGAACGACGGAGCATTCGTCACATCGATGACCACCTGGGCATCCTTGAAAGCCGCGGCTAATCCGGCACCTGTCATAGCATCAACGCCCGAAGTGCGTGATGCCGCCACCGCCTCATGCCCGAGGTCCTTCAGCCGCTTCACCAACTTGGCCCCAATGAATCCGCCGCCGCCAATCAGTACGACCTTCATGCAATGACCTCACTCCTCTATCGTGGGACCAACTTGCGAAATTGCGGGCATCCCCCTGACTCAGGAAGATGCCCGCGCAACCAGGATTACTTCACCGGCACTAGGACCGGCGCGCCTTGATTCTTGACGAACATTACAAGAAACTTTGCCGGCTTGGTCGTGCTGGCGTTTCGCCCTACCGCATGCACATCGTTGGGCCCCTCGTAAAATGTTTGCCCAGGCGTTAACGTCACGGCCTGTCCACCCTCTACCTGCATGATAATGGAGCCTTCCAGCACATAAACGAACACATGAGCATCGTGTCTGTGGACCGGGTCAACTGCACCTGGAGGATATTCGACCGTAATCATGAGCGCTTCCTTTCCGGATAGGTCAGCAAGCGCCTTGGACATGAGTGGAGTAACTTCCGCCTGCTGGGCCAGCAGAGGACTCCACATGAGACTCCATAAACTGATCGTCAACAGCAGTACCTTCATCACCATCTCCTTTCAATAGGGTCAATACTGATGCACACACACATCGACTAACATCCTGGGCACACCACCCGCCTCAACCACCCACGCCGTCGTTAGCCGCGGAATATTGAGGGCCGTCCATCCACTATGCGCACGACTCAGACAACGGGCTCATCATTTCTTTGACCGTTCAAACCAGGCGTTCACACCGACCAGAAACTCGTTCGGAGCTTTTCGTTCGACTCGGCTCGCCAAATCCGCCAGCGTGTGCGCGCGAAGGGTTTCCCTCATGCGCCCCTCGGCCTCTTGCATAACTGCCTGGATGCTGCACACTCCTTTCGTTGCCCATGCGGGCGGCGACGAACCGAAGAGGGCGCAGCTCTGACGGATTTCAGTACACTTAAAGAGCGCTTTCTTTCCCTCCAGCGCCTCGACCACATTCCACACCGTAATCCGTTCTGCGGGACGGGCCAGTTCGTATCCCCCGCCGGCGCCTTCATTCGCGATGACAAGACCCGCCTTCTTCAATTTGGTAAACAGCTTGGCCACAAACGAAGGCGAGAGGCCTTGCAATTGCGCCAAGTCAGCAACACTCGTCTTGGCCGGACCCGAACGTCCGACGAGGAAGAGGAGGCAATGCAACCCATATTCAACACTCGATGCGTAGAGAGCCATATACATACTCAGACTATTTTTATCCGAGTATAGGGTGCTAGACCAGCACTGTCAAACAAAGAGTCGACCGGCAACCAGATTGACCGGTCCGTCGTAGAGACGGAAGAGTTCAAGGACTTCTGCGGGAGGAAACAATACCTAAATGGATAGTGACGCCTGACTAGAGAGAGATCCGATAGCTTCTTGCCGAGCCACTCGCGGACGGTAACTTCATCGCCCCGCAGAACTAGCGCGGGCATGAGTTGAAAAGAAACTATCGTGCGATGTTTCGCCCGGACCTCGTATGGCACACAATCGGGTGGTCGAACACTCGCACTCGGCTTGCGAGACTTCCGCAACGGCAAAGCCGTTGCGGGAATCGTTGCCTGGCCGCTTTAGTATCGAGGTCATCGCCGCCCGATGCGAGCGATACCCAGTTCATCAACTACATTGAGCCCTGCCAATCTCTCACATGACAGGTTCTCTCCGTACGGACCGGTCTTCTGTCCGTCAATAATCTGTATACCCGGCAGCTCCCGGTGTGTAGAACGTGGCCGGATCCGGAAGTCGCAGTTCTCGGCCCGCGCGCAGCTTGCGGACAAGGTCCGGATTGGCAATGAAGTAGCGACCGAACGCGACAAGATCGCCCTTGCCGTCAAGAAGATCCCGCTCGGCCGTCTCCGCGGTATAGCCGCCCGATAAAATATAGAGCCCTGTGAAATTGCTCCGGATCGTGCGCTTGATGCTCCACGGTACCTGCGGCGCTCCCATCGAGCCGTGATCGACCACATGAATATAGACGAGTCCCAGCTGAGACAATTTCCGACTCAGTTCCGCGTAAAACTCTTCGATCCCCTCAAATGCTCCGGTATCGTTAAACACCCCATACGGTGAGACCCGCATCCCTGTCCGTGCTCCACCGATACGTTCGGAGACTCGCCTTGCCGCTTCCAGCGCGAATCTCATCCGGTTCTCCGGAGTCCCTCCATATTGATCGGTCCGGCGATTCACATGAGGATTGAGGAACTGCTCGATCAGATACCCGTTCGCGGCATGAAGCTCGACGCCATCAAACCCCGCTTGAATTGCCAGTTCGGCGGATCGCACGTACTCCTCGAGCGTCGATTCAATTTCGCCTTCGCTCATTTCAATGGGAACCGGATGATCCTGCAACCCATAGCTATCGGTCCACATTTTTCCGGACAGCTGAACGGCTGAAGGGGCTAAGATCCTGGCCCCAGATGGCAGGTTTGCCATATGCCCGACTCGCCCCGTGTGCATGAGTTGTATGAACATATGTCCATGCTTCTGATGGACGGCGTCAGTAACGGTCTTCCACGCTTGGGCCTGCTCCTGGTTGAAGAGGCCGGGAATGCGTGGATACCCAAGTCCGTTGGGTGAGGGCGAGACCCCCTCTGTCACGATAAGGCCGGCATCGGCCCGAGCGGCATAATAGTCCACCATCAAATCGTTCGGCAGATTACCCAGAGCGCGAGATCTGGTGAGTGGCGCCATCACTACTCGATTGGCCAACGTCACAGCGCCGAGTTGAATTGGTTCAAACAGTCGAGCCGTCATATCCTCTCCCTCCCGAGTCTGTCATATACATGGTTATAGCTTTAATCGCGCACACGCCTACATTTTCCTTGCAAGTTTCGCGATCAGATCTGCCAGATTGATTCCTTTAAGTCGTTCACTCACAGCATTTGTCACAGACAGGAACACCGGCGTCAGAACGGATTTGATTTCGCAGCTGAGGGCGCATTGCCGATTCGGATCATTCGGGTTGTAGGCAAACAATCCCGAGTCTTCAACCGCCGAAAATATTTCGTACAACGTGATCGATTGAGGAGATTGGGCCAATTCTGATCCACCGGAACGACCGGCATGCGTGTGGACTAAACCGGCCTTGCGTAACTCACCTAAGATTCGGCGAACTACCACAGGATTTGTATTGAGACTGCGGGCCAGGTAAGTTGAATTGATCACCTCATTTCTCCGCAATCCCAAAGCGGTCATGATGTGGGTGGCCATTGCAAATCTGCTGTTAGCCGCCATAATGAAACATTAATAGTTACAATTAATGGGGATGTCAAGCCCGAGAGGAAAGACCAGTCGATTCCAATCACCGGCGTCTCGGCAATAGCCGCTTGCCATTCCCCTCTCCGACTCGGATTTCAGGGGGGGGGGGATACCACCGGCACCATGAAGAGGAGCGGGCTCGTTGCGGAGGAGACTTGCTGCATCGTGGAGAACTATGCAGCGAGCTGGGTCTTCAACAGACGCGCGGTAGGATGGCGACGGCGGTTACTCGATAGGCGTCAAAGTTGCCGGCAACCGGCTTGGCTTTTTCCGTTTCTCAGCATCTTGATCAATCATTTTCAGAAGATCCAGTTGAGATTCTAATTCATCAATACGCTTCTCTCGCTCTCGCAATTGTTTTTGGAGCGCCTGCACGACGTTCGACTCAAGGGCCGCCGGTTCGCCCTTGTGCACCTCCGGAACGACCGGCGCCGTGCCGCAGGCGCTCAGTACGGTCGTCAGACAAAGACCGCTCATCAGGCGGCCACAGCACTTTCGGCATGAGGGATTCATGGTCTACGTGTGCCACCAGGCCCCTGATCCCGCAAGAATATTCCTATTCTTTACCGATACGAGGACAAAGCCCGACACCCCCTCACGCGATACTCCTCTCCTCCAAATCCCTTGAGCGACATGGCTTCATCTGGTGTCTACCGAATACAATGTTTCTACATTTCTGATCGTACCATCAAGAGCGCTATCTTGCGGTGGGCGGAGATGCGGATGTTCGGCGAAGAAACGGTAGCGGATGGAACATGAACTCGCCCCAGGATCCCATGAGGGGACCAAGCACGAGCGAGCCATCGTGTTTGACGGCGTTTGCCAGTGGTGTAATTTTGGGGACAATTTTGCAATCGATCGCGATGCCCGTGGGCAGTTCACGCTCGGGACACTTCGATCTAAACACGCAGGAGAGATACGGCAAGAGCTTCAACTAGCCCCGAATGACTTCGAGATCTTTCTCCTTCTAGAGCGCAGCCGTGTCTTCACAAAATCCACGGCTGCGCTGAGGGTCGCAAAACAGTTCTCGGACCTGTGGCCCCTACTCTACCTCTTCGTCGTCGTTCCACGCCCACTTCGCGATGCCATTACGATGCTGTGGCGCACTACCGGTACAAGTGGATGGGAAAGGCCGAGACCTGCCGCGTTCCCACTCCGAACGACCGAGCCAGATTTGTGTAACCACGATGAGCGGACGCAGATCCTGCCTGCCCCACGACGCAATGCGAACGTCTGAACGCTTCATGACGAATGGCTGATTATAGGCGGGCACCCGGCTTCAAATTTCTGCACGAGAGGCGCCGGACCTCTCCATTCGACTATCGGTTCAGCACGTGGTCGAATTACTCCTGACTCGACGGCCGCTGAACCGCGGTGCGTTGAACTTCTTTCATCGGCAATCGACCTTCGGTCTCTATGCACGTCGTCCAGGGGTGCAGCGCGGCGCCGACCCCGGCCCCGGCCATCGCCACTGGAATCGTCACAATAAAGAGCGGGACCCCGATACCGTACCCCAGCCATTGCAGAGCCATGCTCTCACGCTTCTGGCCTTCCTCGACCACGCGCTCCGCCGGATACAGCAGGAAGGTGCCGTACTCGCTCCCCATACTGGCGCTCTCAGGCAAATCCCGACAACGTGCGTCACTCAGCGACGGCACCAGAATCATCGTGACCATCAACAGCACTGCATACATTTTCATGCCCCCCTCCGCACCATATAACCTGCATCACTCGTGGAGTCTTCACCGATTGCGCCGGTCCAACAAGCGGCCATTACCATCTCTCTGCAAACAGCGAACCTCATTTCACAAAGGATTGGAGTGATCGAAGAAGCACTACCTGGCGCAGGCTAACCACCTACTTCGCATTCAATCCGGAGCCGACGCCCGTACGAGTCTCCATGCCATGAGTGCTTTCGCTCGCCCCGCACAGTGCGGATGGCCACCTTCACGCCTGGAGAACGAGCGGCGATCAGGGTTGCGTTGCAAGGGCAATCCGTTGCCGAGCGAACGCCGTGCAGAGAGACGAAACGCTCTACGCGATCCACGGCGGGACTTCATGTTACAGGGGGTCTTGTACACCACGAAGTACGCATCAAGGCGCCGAGCCGTCAGACCGGCGTCCAGGAAATCTGGCGGGTATTGGATTACGTCGCAACAGTAGTGACCGGTGATGAGCGTGGCGGCAATTCTGGCCGCAAGAGAGGCACAACCGTGTTGCACCAGGTCCGGCGCAACACGAACGCGGCCTCCCCCAGCATTCTTCCCCCTCTAGCCCTCTCTGCGTCCGGCCCGTCTTATTCTACTGCTCATAATTCTCAACCACCTCGGGCGGACGAACCGCCGCCTCATTCGGATCACGCCCAACGTCGCGAAGCGCTCGCCGCTGACGCAAGAGATCCCAGCACTGATCCAGTTCGACCTGGACTTGCGCCAGACGTTTCTGATCGGTTGCGGGATGCGCTCTGAGCTCGTGCAAGCGATGCTCTTCCTTGACCAGGCGCTGAATGCGATTGAGAACCGGCTGATCTTCCATTTGATTTTCCACGAGAGCCTCCTCTAACGCAGATGTCACCGCTCTGATTGTTTTTTTGATCGTACGCCCCTGTCATTCTGCGGTCAACTGGCACTCCGGTCCATTTGCCGACCGAAGAAATTAGAAATACGCGACCAACGCACGGGCGCGACTCATACATCGTCAGGCCGACAGCCCTCAGTATAATATTCTAGGATTTCTTCTGTCGTTGGATCGCGATAGACAAAAGAACGGCTAAGCGAAAGGGCTGGCGGTTATCGAGTATGCCTTAGGCGCCTGCTGGATCGAGTCGGCAAAGGCGTGCGCAGCAGGCCGCGATGGTCACGGATGCTGCGCCGGTTGATCTCCGAGGGACCGCCCACGGCGCCTTCGACGACCTTGTCGAAGCATGATATGTACAGTACCCGGACAACCCGTCGATGGATTCTGGGCCAGTCGGAAACACCCCATGAAGATTCATGCCATCCAAACCTCGCTCGTGCTATAGCTAGCATCATACATATTTATGTTTTTCGCGATCCAATCCACACTGGCTTTATATTGAGGGACTTATGACCAGTCATCGTTCAGATCTCAAAAGCATCGCCCGTCGTGCCATGATTGAGCGTGACCTTCTGCCGGACTTTTCAGCTGCGGTGATGGCCGAATTAAGCCGTATCCAGACACCCGCCACTGACCAATCCTCTTCCCTGCGCGACTTGCGGGAACTGCTGTGGGCGTCGATCGACAATGACGACTCCAGGGACCTGGACCAGCTCACAGTCGCTAAGCTGCAACCGAACCGGTCGGTGAATATTCTGGTCGCGATTGCCGATGTTGATGCGCTGGTCACCAAAGATTCCGCTCTGGACGCACATGCCCGGCACAATACGACATCGGTCTATACCTGCGGCGACCTCTTCCCCATGCTGCCAGAAAAACTCTCGACGGATCTGACGTCCCTGGGCGAAGGGCAAGACCGTCTCGCGCTCGTCATAGAGTTCGTGGTCTCAGAAGATGGCACGGTGCTCAGCTCCACGCTCTACCGGGCGGTGGTCCATAACCATGCCAAACTGGCGTATCACGCCGTGGCTGCATGGCTGTCAGGAACTGGGCCCGCCCCCGAACGAGTCACGGACGTGCCTGGACTTGACGCTCAACTCCGTCTTCAAGACCAGGTCGCGCAACGGCTCAGAGCACGACGCCACCAGCAAGGCGCGCTCAGCCTTGAGACGATCGAGCCGCACGCGGTCTTTGACGGCGAGACACTGACCGCGCTCACCGTCGAGGAAAAGAACCGCGCAAAGGAACTGATCGAAGATTTCATGATTGCGGCTAATCAGGCTACTGCGTCCTACCTGAAGAGTAAGGGCATACCGTCGTTCCGTCGCATCCTGCGCTCGCCTGAGCGCTGGCAGCGAATCATCGAGGTCGCGGCACGCTGGGGCGAATCTCTGCCGGGTGAACCCAACGCACAGGCACTCGAAGCCTTCCTCGTCAAACGGCGGCAGGCCGATCCTCTCAGATTTCCGGATCTATCCCTGGCGATTGTGAAACTGATCGGACGAGGCGAATATGTGCTCGATCACTCGACGGACGACGCGCCGGAACATTTTGGACTGGCCGTGAAAGGCTACACGCATTCTACCGCTCCCAACCGGCGCTTTCCCGATCTCATCACTCAGCGGTTAGTGAAAGCCGCACTGGTCGGCGCCCCTGCGCCCTATCGTCCTGATGAACTGGAGTTTCTGGCGGGCCACTGTACCGAGAAGGAAGACGATGCAGAACGGGTCGAGCGACAACTTCGCAAATCCGCCGCGGCCCTCTTGCTGGAGCCGATGGTCGGACAACGGTTCGATGCGATTGTGACCGGCGCTTCGAATAAAGGCACCTGGGTGCGGCTCCTCGATCCGCCGGTGGAAGGGAAACTGACGACGGGCGCGAACGGACTCGATGTAGGAGACACCCTGCACGTACAACTCGTGAGCACAAACGTCGAGCGCGGGTATATCGATTTCTCCAGAGTCGGAATGTGAGGGTGACTTCAGCCCATTCTATGAGCCGCAGGAAGAAATGCCTGGAGCCAACATGGAATACACGCGAATGAACGAGCCGATGAGCGACTGTTTCAGCACGCATTTTTCCTATAAGTCTTTCAGTTTGGCCGCAGGATCATATCGTGCCATGAGCGCCCGGCAGACGGATCCACGAGGATCGATTCTATACGCGTGTTCTTACTGAGGAGTCGCTTGGGCTCGGAGAGTTCAACATGGACGCCTGGTGGTATACATGAGCCCGCTCGAATAATTCCTGAACCGTGCGCTGTGAATTCATAGCCACAGCTCCGGTTTCATCTCGTCTCGCGGATGGGCTGCCGCGTACGCGTCACACCGGTGACGGCGCGCCCGCGGCGAGAGGGCTTACGATACGGACACGAAAGGATTGACCAGCCGGCTGAACGCTCCCGGAATATCTAGTTGCCGGGAACGTAGACGTTAGCCTTGATATGATCAGGAGGGGTGCGAAGATCCCACACAATCCGAAACCAGGACAGCAGAACCAGGAGATAATAGGAGGAGTCTACTTCCCACCAGCGCCACCCCTGATTGACCGACGACTGATAATAGTGATGATTGTTGTGCCAGCCTTCTCCGCAACAGACTACCGCCAGAATAAAGCTATTCCGACTTCCATCGCGGGAGTCGTATCGCACGCTGCCGATGATGTGAGTCAGCGAGTTGATAAAGAAGGTGCAATGATAGAGCACGGTCGTAGAAATGAAGAATCCCCAGACGAGTCCAGGAAATCCCCATATCATATAGATCAGCAGTGCGTATAGAAACGGCGGCACATAATGAAACCGGTTGAGGAGGCGCAACTCCGGATATTTCATCAAGTCCTGGACATTGGAGAACTCTGTCTGATCGTATTCGTTGGTCAGGATCCATCCGACATGGGAGTACCAGAACCCTCGTTGCACCGGGGAGTGGCGATCTTGTGGCTGGTCGGAATATTTGTGGTGATGCCGGTGGTGGGCAGCCCACCATAACACCCCCTTCTGAGCCGAGGTCATCGCAAGGAACGCCAAGAGAAACTGAAAGACACGGCTGGTCTTATAGGAACGATGGGAGAAGTAACGATGGTACCCCGCAGTGATGGCCAGCATCCTCAGGTAATAGCTGCCGATCGCCAGGAGAACCAACTCGAGAGTGACTCCGGTCTGGATCGCCCAGAGACTCATCAGATGAACAAGAAAAAAAGGAATCGCGGTGGCCCATTGAATGGCTTCAGATCCTGACTGAGCACTGATAGAAGCCTCGGATTGTCTACTCATAGATTGCTCTCATCGTTCACCGCCCTCTCCACATGTTCGTGTAGGGTTAGAAACGTCGGATGCTGGAAGCGAGATTATTGTACTTTATCGGACGAAGTCTGAAAAGGAGGTAATTTTCAGGAACGGAAATTATTTCCCAGCTTCTAGACAGCAGCTGAAACGGGCTCTAGCCATTCCCCCTGCTACATCTCGACAGCGCCGCCCCACTCTCACCCCTGTCTCCACTATACAGCAAGAGACATCGCGGTGGCACGACATAGACAGACGGGCCTTCGCTCTGACGTCTTAAAAATTGCTCTGAGGTTGTCCTATTCCAGTCCCTCAGGACTATGGAACGCTTAGTGGCTTGTTGTGATCCAACCCACCAGCGCCTGTGGGATCATTTTTGATAGGGTCGTGGTCTTTGAGGAATTGCAGCATCCCACCGGCCGGAGCAGTCACCGTTGGTCTTGATGGACAACTCGGCGTGCTAACCGTACCTCCCAACCAATAGGGAGTATTGCGTTGGATCACGGTGTAATTGGCTTTCAAATCAAACCGCACACGATCATAAAGATAGTCATAGGTCGGGTGAACAGGGTCGCACTCCGTTCCAGTAACGCTCTCGAAATCGTCACCCTGAATTTCAGGGGCCAGCACAACTCTGCCACTGAGGCCAGGATAGTACGTGAGAACTCCTGGCGTCGAACACGATGGGTTTGTGGTTGCACTACAATTGAGTCCGTGATCCATATTATTGTTCGGACTTCCGAGACCAACCTTCTCCTGCTGCAAAACATTGTTTACCATATTGGCAACATGTGGCCGATCGTAATTCAGCTCCGACATGACCAGACTATGGATAAAATACTTCTTCAGGCGCCTGATCACCTCAATCTGGCCGGCAAATTGAAGGGCCGCGCTTTCGCCGGCGACGAAGGGGATGACAGGCTCTCCAATAGCTGATTCAGTGGTCGACACCATCGTCACGTTCGGATGCTTGTCATACCGTTGTGCGAGTGCGGCAAAAAAGGCATCGAGACGGGCGATGATCGCTGGATCCCACAACTTGATGTCGTACGCATAACTTCCTGTCACATTGCTCACTTTATAGGCCCACAGACGGTCATAATCGATATGCGACCAGTCCGGAGCGGCGAGATCTGGGTCATTCCAAAGCGTCCCGCCCTGCAGATCGTTCGGAAGTATTTCCGATGCCCCCTTCACGCTCTGAAATTCGCGCCAGGGAAACGATACAATAAGGTGCTTATCTTTCCCTTTGAGCGCAGGATCGTCCGCCAGCTTGGCCAGAATTTCGTCAATGCGCGAAAAATCATAGACACCTGGACTCCCTTCATATCGCCCCCACTTGAGCACGATCTTTATGCCGCGCAGGCCAGGCGTCGTCGCAAGCTCGTTATAGATTTTTGCCATTTCAGTGTCGTTGATTTGATTGACCTGTCCTTGCTTGTACCACTGCCAATCCTCGACCTTGACGTAAATCCCTGGATGCCATTTATCAATCACGACTGCCTGCGCCGGAGACGCTGGCAAACCGGGCTCAGCACTGCCGCCCCCGCCGCAACTCAGAATCGAGCCTGCAAGAAGAGTCAGGCTTACGGCAATCGTTACCATTTGATACATCCTGAATTGAGAACTCCGTGTGGCAATAACAATCGGCGTAACCTGCGGCGCACTATTCATCTTCATTCCCTCTACTTATCCAAACTTCCGCTTATCCTGGTAGTCCCGGATTACATGGCAGGATTCGCGGCATGCCCAAATGACATTTGAACCGCTCCACAGAATCCATCAACTACCTGCATGAAGTACACCTACTCCGAGCAGCTCATTCGATCAGCGACAAGCACATCATCCCGTTGACTGATACCGTCAAATAGCTTACCTACGTTCCAAGCGACTAGCGAAGCATCGCATAAAACGTTCCCGTGCGGTAAGCCATGATCGTACTCTATCGCCACAAGTGTGCACGGCGACAAGGAAACCTACCAGCACGCTTCTTGTTCTTCACCCATAGATCTGACGCAGACAACGCCGAGGGAGAAGCATCACGACGACGACCACAAACCCGTCGCACAACAACCGAGGGGTTCGGTCACGATCTATAGTACAATCCTGCTATCACAATACGGGTACACCCGAGGTGAATATGGCACGAGAGAACCGGTCTCAGCGAAAACACACCCCGCGAGAACAGGCACTCAAACTCTTTCCCTGGATCTGCGCCCACTGCGGGCGCGAATTTGACGGCAAAAAACTGAGCCAACTCACCGTCCATCATAAGGATCACAACCATCAGAACAATCCGCCTGACGGAAGCAACTGGGAACTACTCTGCCTCTATTGCCACGACAATGAGCATCAGCGGAACCAGGTGGCTGACACGCCTGATACGGCGCCGACGAGCCAGCCGCAGGATCGCCCGTCGACATTCACGCCTTTCGCGCACCTCGCAGCCCTGCTGAAACGCCCCACCTCACCCACGTGAAATCAATACCCTGCACACAGCGCATATACGGCGCTGGAACGCCGCGTTTTTCTCACAGCCTGACAGCACCACGACAAAATCTCACCCCTCACTACATCCTCCGGGTGATGAATCCCCTTCCCCCTATGCAGTAGACTCGCTGTATCCAGCAATTCTGTCCCCTACACCAACACGCTGTCATTGGAGTTCACATGCCGCATGTGCTGATCATTCATGAAGTCGAGGATTACCGGACCTGGAAAGCAATTTTCGACCAGGCGGCCAGCATCAGAAAGACTGCCGGAGAAATCCGCTATCAGCTTCTGCGATACGATACCGACGCCAACCGCATCGTCCACTTTTCAGAATGGTCGTCCCTGGACCAGGCCCGTCGTTTCTTTGAGTCCCCGGAACTGGTCGAGATCAGAAAGAACGCCGGGGTCAAAGCACCGGACTTTCTCTATTTGCACGAAATCGAGCACGGCATACTCTAAATGGATATCGGTCGAGCCAATGCCCCATCACGAAGCGATAACTGAGAGGGCACCGTCATAGCAGAGCTTGTCTGCGCAAGGATGATCTGACGTTCTCCGGCGAGATTTTGGAGTAGCCTTCGCAACCAGACTTTCCGATGTCAGACGGCAGAGGAGCCGCCTGCCATGAGGAAATATCCTATGTTATAGAAGACGTGGAGAGCGAGAGAAGGAAACACTGACCCCGACCGATCGCGTAGAATTCCAAAAATCAGAGAAGGGAACAGCGTTAGCAATGCCCAAAGAAGCGAATGCGTCGGGATGTGGGCACCGCTGAACACGATCGACGTCACTAGATTCGCTAGACTTATCCCAATGGCGCTACGCCGTCCCCAGGCATGGCGTACCAGAACTCCTTGCAAGCACCCTCGGAACAGGAGCTCCTCGACAACCGGCTGCCACACCACAGCCATGAAGAACGCCACAGACACAATGCGCGGCCAGGGTAGCGGCTGGACAGCTACCAACAAAGGGAACACACCAAAGAAAACCACGCCTACGACCAGACTGGAGAGGAATACAGGAGAACGATAAAACCCCGTTACCGGCTTTCTCCCCAAGAGCTCATGGAGAACTGCTGCAACTGAAGTCATGGAAGTACGGCCATCTCGCCGAGGCTCCAGAAGGTTACCCGAAGACCTCGGCAACATAACGCCAGAGAAGAGAGTCCCCACATTAGCAATCCCGACTTCGAGCTCTCCAGCATAATGCACCGAGCGTCAGCAAAAGCAGGCTCGGCATGAAAGCATCATTTGAGCCAGCCGGCGCAATGGTACAGCCTCCACCACCACCGGAAGAACCCTGAGGGCCCCCGCCCCCTGAACTTAGACTGTCAAACGTCGCGGTCACAGTCGCAGCAGTAGTCACATCGCAGGGACCGACTCCCGTGCACCCACCGCCGCTCCAACCAGTGAATGTAGAACCGGAGTTCACCGTCGCCGTAAGCGTCACAGAGGTGAGGTTGGTAAAGTTGCCGCTGCAAGAAGCAGCACCCATACCACAGTTAATTCCCACCGGGGTTGACGTAACTACCCCTGAGCCGGTTCCCACCGTTGAGACCGTTACAGTAAACGTATTGAGTGGAGGAGGAAGTGCAAAGGTCGCCGTCACCGTCACATCCCCGGTGAGTTGACAGGTGCCTGTGCCGACACAATTGCCCCCGTTCCACCCGGAAAACACGGACCCGGCCGCAGGGGTTGCCGTAAGGGTCACGGTCGTGCCCTGACTGAATTGATCCGTACAGATTGCGCCGCAGTTGATACCCCCGTTGTTCCCTGGCGGCGCAGACGTCACCGTCCCACTTCCGACCCCGCTCTTGGACACCGTCACGGTAAACGGTGCCGGAGGCGCCAACGTGAAGGTCGCCGTCACTGTCGCATCCCCGGTGAGTTGACAGGTGCCTGTGCCGACACAATTGCTCCCATTCCAGCCGGAGAACACAGACCCGGCGACAGGGGTCGCCGTGAGGGCCACGGTCGTGCCTTGGCTGAATTGATCCGTACAGGTTGCGCCGCAGTTGATACCCCCGTTGTTCCCTGGCTGCGCAGACGTCACCGTCCCACTTCCGGCCCCGTTCTTGGACACCGTCACAGTAAACGGCGCGGGCGGTGCCAATGTGAAGGTCGCTGTCACGCTAGAGGTCGTGGACAGTGAGCACGTGAGAATACCTGTGCACCCGCCCCCGCTCCATCCTGAAAATACTGATCCAAGAGCAGGAATAGCCGTCAGCGTTGCGCTCGAGCCTGCAGGAAACGAGACATTGCAGGTGGCGCCACAGTTGATCCCATTCGGTGCCGAGGTGACCGCTCCCAAACCAGTTCCCGCCTTATTCACGGTAACGGCAAAGGCACTGACGCTGTCGAGCGCCGCACGAGCATTCAGCCGGCGACCAGTCAGGGTTTTTCCAGCAAGCGAAGGGAGCACATCCCCTGTATTGATGATGGCATTGCGAATCTGCGCCACCGTTAGATTTGGATTGACGGAAAGGAGGAGCCCAACGACACCCGTCACGTGCGCAGTGGCCGCCGAAGTACCGCCCGTGAAACCATAGTCAGTCGCCCCAGATGGGGAACCCGATACGCAGTCAACACGCAGGTTGTCAAGATACGCACCGTCATCGGTGCCGGAAGCGTCCGAGAAGAAGTTGATCCGGAAGCGATCGGATAGGTTGCCATCGCGTATTTCTTCCAGGGGACGGTTCCTGAATAGTCCGGCCGAGGAAGAAGTAAACTTGTTCCCCGTTGTCCACGTGGTGCCTCCGTCTCCGGAGGCCTGCACCAGGATACCGTCACCATTGCCCGCAGAAGCCAGGCGCACATCGCCGATCAACAGACAGCCATGCCGACCAACCGTACTAAAGACCGGACCCGTGGCAAATGAATTGGTATTGTTTAGATAGTTGCCACCCGAACTGTCCGTGAGACTATTGGGAGGACTCGCAGCTTGCACATTCGTGAAGCCCCAACTGTTATTGGTCCCACTGAAGGTATACCCCAGCAGGTTAGGGTTCGAATCAAAGTCATGCAGAAGGACGTTGGTGACATTCTGGGTCGGATAAGTACTATAGGTCTCATCTGTCCCCGGGGCTGCGATTTGAACGGAGGTTGCCCCAAAACTCGAGAAATAGGATAGACCGTCGTTCTGATTTGTCGCAGCTACCGCGATGATATTCGGGAGGGCTGGCCCACACGGAGTCGTCAGGCTATACTGCGCTGGATACCATGGCACCAGATCGTTATCCTGAGCATTGTTACCTGCTGCAGCAAGGACCATAACGCCCGCTACATTGGCGGAACTCAGCATGTTGTACTCTGCCTGACTACACGCTCCCCCAAGTCTCCCAAAACTCGCATTGATTACCCGAGCGCCTTTGGCGATTGCATAGTTGCCCGCCGGAATGAATCCAGCGGCAGTTACCCCGTCAAAGGCCATTCCGCTTCCTGCTTTGAGAGCCATGAGCTTTGCTCTCTGCATGACGCCGCTTATACCAAGGCTATTGTTCCCGGCGGCAGCCATGGTGCCCGACAGGCCTGTACCATGCCCTAGCATACCGGCGGGGAAGTGCACGACATCCATCGGATCACTATCGTTATTGAAAAAGTCATATCCATAATAGTCATCCACGTACCCGTTTCCGTCGTTATCCACGCCGTCATTCGGTATTTCTCCAGGGTTCGTCCACATATTAGACGCAAGGTCCGGATGGTCGTAGGCGATTCCCGTATCTACGACAGCGATAATAACGCTTGAACTACCGGTGGTAATGTCCCAGGCTTCTGCGGCGTGGATGTCTGCGCCGGCAGTACCCGTCACACCTCGAACCGCCTGGCCCGTGTTATGAAGTCCCCATAGCTGGCTGAACAGTGGATCATTGGGAATGCCGGCGAGTTCATAGATGTAGTTCGGTTCGGCATACTCGACAGCGGGGTCTTGCCGATACGTTGCCAGCGCGTCTTCGACCGAGACGCCCTTCCCGAGCTTGAGATGATGCAACCGATGGGAGCCTGCGGCAAACGACTTCATCGCATGCGTGCCTGTCTTTGTCTCGGCAGCGGCAATGGTGGCAGCCGAAGCTCCATCGCGGAACTTGACAATCACTTCTCCGTCCTTGTACCGGCCATGCGCATTGGGACCGCTAGAAATGGACGTAACGCCGTGATCTGGGCGGGTGATGCGAACAGGTTCAGCACTAGCCCAGACACACCACAGTGCGGATAGTGCGACCAGCGAACCCAGGCTTATCCGAGTCGCCAGTCTTCTCGACCAATAGTTATCGACCCTATCTTTGGAACTAGCCCATGACCTTCGGCTTGCCATCATTGATCTCCCAAACCGCCTCAGGGTGAAAAAACGCACTAATCGAAATAAGGAAGTCCTTCGTGGTCAACCCTTCGCACTTCTGGACGACCCTCTACAGAAGCCATCTTCATGGAGGGGAAACGACATACGTACTCACAACCGCTGTCTAATGTGTTGAAGAGTACCAAGATTGACGGTGAGTTGTTACCCCTCTTCGGAGGAAACCAAGCTTCTCTAAGGGGGGGGGCTACAGGAAACCACTCCCTCGTGCAATAAGACCATACAATTAAACCGTGAGAGCTTGCACCTGGGCTCAACGCCGTATCGGGTTACGACTTGATTGTGTATTCCTAGACGATTTTTCCATCTAACCCGTGCCGTCCTCGATACCCTCTATTCAAAGGCCTCCCGCGGTCAGAAACCTGGCCACGCTCGTCAATAGTCTAAGGGTGTAGACAAGAACATCGCCCCGCGGTCTCCCAATGCTCGAAACCCTTCAAGCCAGAACCTGTTAGCCATCGCCTGCGTAACCCCATGAAATGACTTAGAAATAACTTGCCGTTTATCCGCTACTCTCCAAATGACTACCGCGCCAACCTCTACTGAGATAACGGCTCAAGAGGCTCTCCCATCATGCGGTTTACGATAATTTCTCAAGTGCTACATTTAATAGTACTGAGCCTCCACCTGACGTGCAGGAAACATGCGTCTGCCCTGGATTCTTATACTCATACTCACGCTCACATTGGTGCCACCTCCCACGCTCGCGCGGGGAGGAGATGGATCGCCGTCAGGGCAAACCCTTGCAAACTGGACCGCGCTGTTTTCCGAATCAACGCCTCAGACTGATCTCACGCCTACATCCCCTGCGCTCTATCAAACCAGTCTGACATCGACATACTTTGCCCCTCCGCCCACGGTGACCGCCACGCGACTACAGAATCTGACGCCGGAAACGGAACAACCCCGTACACGCGGATTGCTCTCCTCGATCAACGTACTCAACGGCAGGCTTGTAACGGAAGCTGAAATGGCACACAGCGAGGGCGGCGCGACCTGGTTACAGAATAAGATTGTCGGTGATACCAGAGATGACGCAGCCGGTCGGATGCTGCGGCTCGGTATTACCGGCACGACAGGCTCCGTACGATACGGCGCGCTCTATCGCTCAGCCGGCCAAGCCTTCCTGAATGGGCCAGATCTGGCGGTGCGTGAAGTCTGGGGAGAATGGAAATCCGGACAGACGACGCTACGGAGCTCCGTTGGGCAGCAATGGAATAATGTGACCGGCGACACGACCCGCATCAGGCTTGGACAAACCTATGGCCGTCTGGGGCTTGCCTGGAAGAGCCCGGGATTGCCCGAGTTCCTGCTCACCTACTCGAACGCTGGTATTAGCAGTTCCGTGGAACCACTCGGAACAGCACCACAACGCAATCATACTCATACCCTTGAAGGGGCATTGGCCTACGCCGGGACAACCTGGAACGCCCGTCTCACCTCTGCGTACATACTGGGGAACGATCTGCAACGCGGTGGCGCGGAGAGTACCGTTCGCGTGCAAACGCTTACCGCTGCCATTCGCCCGCTGAACACCCTGACCATCACCCCTACGTTGGGATACCGGGAAGAAATTCAGGACTGGTCAGGCACGCGAATCGAATCGCCATCCGCTTCTGTGGCGGTGCAATACCGGCACAATCAACGCGTGTGGATAAGTGCCACCGGTAACTATGCCAGCACGCACTCCAACGATCGGCTGCTTGAGACGCAACAAGTCGGTGGGAAGGGCATCCTGGCCTGGGACCTTCAACGCTCGCAGGTCTGGGCAACACTGTTGTCCTTCGAAGCCGGCTATACCCGCCTCACGAACAACCTATCACCGGCAGCCGACGTCAAAGACATCTCCGGCATCATCAAGCTGATACTGGCCGCTCACTAACCCCCGCACGATCACCTCGGCCTGCCGCACAGAGGAGTGGACCAACCAGACCCCGACCACGTAGAATGCGCGACCGGCCTTCGTTGACGGATCCGTCTCTGACACGGCAGAGACACCGGCAGGGCTCGGCTACTATTACCGTGACTATAAAGGGGTTGTCATGAGTGTGAAATGTGGAATCGTCGGGCTGCCCAATGTGGGCAAGTCTACCTTGTTCAATGCACTAACCAAATCGGGTATCGCCGCGGAGAACTATCCGTTCTGCACGATCGAGCCGAATATCGGCATCGTCGAAGTACCGGATATGCGCATGCAGGCGCTGGCCGACATCGTCACACCGCAGCGCATGCAATATGCGACAACTGAGTTTGTGGATATCGCCGGGTTGGTGGCCGGCGCCTCGAAGGGTGAAGGATTGGGCAACCAATTTCTGGCCACGATTCGGGAGACCGACGGGATCGTCAACGTTGTGCGCTGCTTCGAAGACGACAATGTCATCCACGTGTCGGGCAAGGTCGATCCGTTATCTGACATTGGCACGATCGTGACAGAGCTGGCTCTCGCTGACCTCACTACCGTAGAAAAAGCTCAGGAGAAAAATCTGAAAGCGGTTCGCGCCGGTGAAAAGGACGCCGCCAAGCTGGGCGAGCTGATGGTCCAAGTCGCCGCCTGCCTGAATGAAGGCAAACCCGCGCGCACGATGACATTGGATCCGGCGCAACGCGCCTTATTGAAGCCGCTCTGCCTGCTCACGATGAAGCCGGTGATGTACGTAGCCAATGTCTCTGATAAAGGCTTCACGAACAACCCCCTGCTGACCCGCGTGGAGGAATATGCCGCGAAAGAAGGCGCCCCGGTCGTGGCCATTTGCGCCGCGCTGGAATCAGAGATCGCCGTGCTCTCGGATGAAGACAAGAAAGAGTTTCTCGCCGACACCGGCATGACTGAGCCAGGCCTTAACCGCCTGATTCGCGCCGCCTACCAGCTGTTGGGATTGCAGACCTACTTTACGGCTGGCGTAAAAGAAGTTCGCGCCTGGACCATTCATGTCGGCGACACCGCCCCGCAGGCGGCCGGCGTCATCCACGGCGACTTTGAAAAAGGGTTTATTCGCGCAGAGGTGATCGGGTACGCCGACTACATCACTTGCAAAGGAGAAGCCGGCGCGAAAGAAAAAGGCAAGATGCGGCTGGAAGGCAAAGAGTATATCGTCCAGGACGGCGATGTCATGCACTTCCGGTTCAATGTCTAGCCCTGATCATGGATCAGCCGCCGCCCAAGTCTCATCCGCGCGACCCACTGCACGGGATCACGCTGGAAACGATCGTCACCCAACTGGTTGAGCGCCACGGGTGGGAAGAATTGGGCCGGCGGCTCCCGGTGCGCTGCTTTCTCAACAACCCCAGCATCAAATCCAGCCTCACGTTTCTTCGCAAGACCCCCTGGGCACGCGAGCGGCTTGAGCTGATGTACATCGTAGAACGGACATGACCGACTCATCAATCCAGCAAACCTCGACAGGCTCCTGACCGCCGTTACCAGAAAGTACGCCGACACCATGGCCCCCAACGCCACCATCTTCAAAGCCACACTGCATATCGCCGACATGGATCGGCACTACTATGAAGATCACGCCCTTACGTTGGCTCGCCATCCGTCCGAAACCGATGAGCGCATGATGGTAAGACTGCTGGCCTTCGCACGCCACGCACACGACGCCCTCCTGTTCGGCCGCGGCATTGGCACGGAAGACGAACCGGCGCTCTGGCAAAAAGATCTCACCGGTGCGATCGATCTTTGGATTGAAGTGGGTGAGCCCGATGAAAAGGTCATACGACAGGCCTGCGGTCGTGCAGGCCGGGTTGTCGTCTACTCCTACGGTGGAAGAGGAGCCGATCGGTGGTGGGAAAAGACCTGCACCGCCCTCTCTCGTTGCACGAATTTGACCGTGATCAACATCCCGCAGGACGAAAGCCGCGCGTTGGCCCAGCTGGCACAACGGAGCATGGATCTCCATTGCTCCATCCAGGACGGACAGATCTTGATCGGCGATGGCACCATTGCCGTGCAAATCGAGCTCGCCACCATGCATCCAACCGTAATCTGACCAGCCTGAATAAAATTCCGGTTTGGCTCAAGGTCTCACATCCCTCTCGTCCGCCTCGATCAACTTCTTCCATGTGCCTCGAAACAGAGGTACGGCCACCCGGCTCTAGGCCCCCGCTACCCAAACCGGTACACTCTCCTCCCAATCTACGGGAGGTCAATCATGAGGGCTAAGGAGACCGGTCCTTCGTCCAGTAAGCATGAACCACCAGCCAGCTCCCTCTGCACCCACAGCCGCATGGTCGAAGATGAACAGATGCCTGACGGCAATAAATCCGGCCGCCTGGTCTGCAGGGAATGTGGCGCGGTACTCACCAACACTCCGCCGATCACTTGATAGACAGTGATTCACGGACACTGACTGTTCGCTCCAGAGATTTTCTAGGCCACGCATCTCTCGCGTGATAGGCTTTCGTCTATCATGCTCGCTAGGCTCTCCCGGATCGCGCTCTTCCTTCTCCTAGGATGTGCTTTCCCCAATAACGGTATAGCTGCCACGTCCGCCTACGTTCAAACCACAGAAGGCCTTGATCTCAATCGGGTACAGTTCATAGTCTCCGCACCGCCGGAATTCACTTCACGGTTATCTCGACAGGCCAGATCCCTCATTGCTAAGGCCGGGCTCCCTCTGCACGATTCAGAAGACCAGGACAGGCCACTCATTGCCACACTCACCCTGACACTCGATCCGCAACCGTTGGGAAACGACTGCCCGGGACACATCCTCTACACCCCCTCTCTCACACTCACTGAACCAGTTCTCATCTCCAGAAACTCAGTCATCATGGACAATATCACCTGGCTCGCCCACGCAAGGGCTCAGGTACGGACGTCCGTCACGATCACCGACATCGAGCATGACCTTGAAGAATTCATGCACCAGTTCATCACAGACTACCGTGCGGCAAACGCCGCATCACGGTCCTCAATACCCAGCTCTCTCTCCACAGTGCCACATCCGGAAGCCTCACATCCTGCCATTACCCCAACGGCTCCGGAGGCCCTTCACCGCGATTCCACATTGAAAGCCCTACGCATCGATCAGCTTCAGCTCTCCGTATCAGCTGGGCGATTCAGCCGCGAGCTCACAGCCCAAGCCCTGCAACAATTCAGGAATGCCGGACTGGCCCTCTCTCGCGACCAGCCCCACAATGACCAACTCACACTTGGCGTGGAACTGACTCAGCAGTCTCTGGAAGACCACTGCCCAGGGAAAATCCTCTATGAGTCTGGCCTCTACCTTGTCGAACCCATTCAGCTCACACGCAACCCGCGAGTATCGATCTGGAGCGATACCTGGTTGCGTGAGACAACACAAGTCGTTGCCCCACGTTCACAAGAACAACTCGAGTCCGACCAAGATACCTTACTCCGACAATTCATCAATTCCTTGAAAACACACTGATCGAGGCGATGTTCCTTCGTTGCTTCCTCAGTAACGAGGATTTACAATTCCAGTCGTCATCTCCTCTATTAGTTATCGACACACCACCAGACAACCATCATGAAGTTGAAAGAATGAAGGAAAAGAGACGCATTTCCATGGATGGCGAGCCAATCCCCTGGAAGAGTCCATTTGCAGCGCTGGGAAAGATCGCTCTTCCACCGACCACGGCTAAGCAATCTCCGACTACGCATGCAGAACCCACCCCCAAGAAACACCGCGGACGGGTGGATATCATCAGGCAGACCGCTCATCGAGGGGGGAAGACCGTCACCGTGGTGACAGGTTTTGTTGGAATCAGCCAGGCTGAAAAGGAACAGCTCGCGAAGAGCATCCAGACAGCCTGTGGAGCTGGCGGTACAGTCAAAGAGGGACGGATCGAGATTCAGGGTGATCAGCGAGAGCTGATCGCACGCATATTAACAGACGCCGGATTTCGGCCGGTGCTTGCCGGAGGATAAACCGTATCCTCACCTTCCCCCAGAGGAAAACACCCCACGCGTTTAGATAGAGGCGCCCACCGTGGGTGAGACTCGATCCAGTACATGCTGAGGGAGGAATGCCCTTAGATCCTGCGGCTGTATGACGGACAGCAGCCGTTCAATCCGCTGTTCGTTGCTCCCCCCCATCGGCATATCCGCTGCCATCAATGCGTCCATCAATTCTCGCGAAGTGAGCTGATGGAGAAACTTCGGAGCCAATTGATTCAACTGCGCCTGGGGAAAACCCTTTTGCCCACCTACCTGTGCGTCCATGTTCAGCTCCCTTCGTATTGTGTATTACCCATCAATAACCGCCAACAATGAAAGAATACCGAACACCTTGAATTTGCGCATTCCCCAGTGTGGTTACCTCAAAAGGAGGGTACGGCACCCCTTGCCGGCGCTTTACGGTTCAATCCCCCTGTGCTTTCAACACCTTCTATAGGTAGACATTTCCACCGTGCTTCGGCTATCATCCCCTTCCGCATTTCCTCAGCAAATACAACCAAGTGGCGGTGTAGCTCAGTTGGTAGAGCAGCGGACTCATAAGCCGCGGGTCTCCCGTTCAATCCGGGACACCGCCACCAATTTCCCCCATTCCAACTATAAGATTCCCAATAGGTGTACACATTCTGATTACACAGCGAAATCCCTATGTCTACCATCGCTCAAATAACCCCGTTGCGCAGCCGTCGTACTAAAGAATCAGTGCTGTCTACAGTGAAGCAGAAGCAGTAGGGTTTCACAGAGCGAAGACTTGGCCTTGAGGATCACGATGTCGCTGGCGAGGAGCATGAGGTTGAAGTGATTCTGAACAGGGGGCTGGACAAAACTGAGGTCAGTTGTCCGCACTGTTCGTCAGTGGAATGTCGCCGGTCCGTCCGACGTAGCTGGCGAGACTTGTTCTTTCGAATATTTGGCATGTTTCCCTGGCACTGCCATGGGTGCAAGAAGCGCTTTTATCGGCGGAAACGTTCCCTGATCTAATGACCTCGTACTCGATCGGCTCGACACTATGGATACGACTATTCGCTAAGGCGATCTTCACGTGATGCCGTGCTGGGTGGTCACCCGAGTGTTGCCAGCAAGCCCCCTACCGACTTCTGAATCAATATCACATAGGCGTCGATATCGTAGGCAATAGTGCCCTCGCCCTCTGCCACGGCACGCACGCGATCTTCAGGCAATGCCGCTTTACTCTGGCAGATCACATAGTGAACGGTCTCTCCCGGCTGCACCGGCACACCACGACGCTGAAGCTCTTTTGCCGCAATGCTGGTGTGGGTGGCATGACGATAGTCCTCCGGCACTTGAGTCAACCTCTTTCCGATCACCACTTCGCCAATCGACGCGCGCCCCTCGCGCAGATAGCGGCAATAGTCCTCCGTTAAGGCCTCGATCTCCGGAATCCGTATCCGCAACTCCGCAATCGTCTGCCGCTGCACCATCTCTGATTGAAACCGCTTCACAATGAGCGGGGCATCGGATCGCCGCACTTCGAGTCCGCACACCTTCATCCGCCCATTGTCGAACAGTCCAACGAACTGATTGTGCACCGGCATACGCGGATTGACGCGAGACGGAAGAAAACTGATCCAGCGATACAGGCCTTCGACGACAATCGGCAATTGTGTCTGCGCCCTGATATCGGCCACCAACCGGTCGTAGGCGTCTCGCCCGGGGCCTCGCTTCTGCAACCAGAGCGAATCGACGATGGCGTGCAGAAAACGAAAGCCCTGGGACTCGGCAATCTCTTTGGCTCGCAGCAACACCTCGCGGCTATAGGCCGTGACCGCCTCATGCGATTCAATCCTCTCAACGCGCGCATTCTTGTAGCCGAGAGAGCCGAACGATACGACCAATCGCCACTTCAGCGCCGTTTGGCGCTGAAGCGATGCTCTGACGCATCGCTTCAGCGGACGCCATCTTGAGCTGCTGTTTATACTGCGTTCGTTTGGCAAGAAACGGGGCCAGCATCCGGGGAATCAATCCCTGTGAGATCCGGCAGGTGTGATGGGCGATCTCGGGACTCCAATACCGTTCAGGCAACCTCCCAGACCTAACCTGCCTCTCGATCATTCGGCTCTTCCTCAAGCCTGATAGTCCCCTGGCCCTGCACGTCACTCACACGAATAACACGATCCGCCTGGCCACGGAGTTGGTCGATGAATCGATGACGTGAAGGCATGACCGCCGGTATCGGAGGACAGAGACACACGAGCACATACCCACGCTGGGCCATCAGACGCAGATTCTGCATCATTAGACCAGCCAGCCGTGGACTTCCTGAGATGGTACGGTCTCATCGTAAAACGTTTCAAACAGCCCGGAGACAACGGCGATTCTGGACTGATACCGCATCAACGCCTCCTCCAGACAATCCGATACCAACCGCTCCATTTGATGACAGGTGAACGCGCGGGCAACGTGAACCAGAGAGAGAATCCTCCGAGGCGTTTGGCGGTGTGCTCTGGCCAATCGCCCAATCACAAAGAGGTCGAACGTGTTGGCCCCGTCAAGATACACCACCGGCTCTCCAGTCAAGGCACAATACCAACGGATAACCAGGCAACACCATCACGCTGTGAGCAGTCTGAAAAGGGATCCGGGCATGACGCAACGGCAGGAGCCATTCACTGAGGCATCGGTTCGTTTCCGACATGTCGGCGGATGATCCAGCCCATCAGGAAACAGCACTAGACTTGATGCAGTCGCCGACATTTCTCTCTCCGTTACCCGCAACAGCCCGCGCTAAACACCTGCCGCTGACGATAGGCATTCCAGCAGGTCGCACAAAGCTCCACCGTCGAATGGGTCGCGACATCGACACAGGCCATGCGCCGGTCGACAAGCGCACCACAGTCTGCACAGGACCCGCTCACAACACGATCGACATTACGCTCTTGAACGACCATGAGACACCACCTTTGTGTTAGGGCGCACGTTGCGATTACACACCGTCGACATATATTCCTGTTCAGATCTGCTCCCCACCAGATTGCGCCACAACCGGATCGGCAACGGCGCAACCTTCGTGTGTCCGAGTTCCCATTGCACCTCGCGGAGCTGCCCGTTCAGCGAATCAATCGTCCGTTCGAGAGAGACTAACCGCTCCGTCACCAATGTTCGTCCACTTGTCAGCATGGTCTCCTCCTTGGTTGAACTAAATCGCACAATGACGAATGACGCCGATCAATAGCCCTTCGATATGGAAATGATCGTTCGGCCCAACAATGATCGGCTGCATCGCCGCGTTGGCCGGATGCAGTTCGATGTGCGTCTCTTTCTTGAAGTAGGTTTTGATCGTCGCGTCCTGATTCACCAGGGCAACGACCGTCTGCCCGTTGCGGGCATGCTCCTGCTTGCGCACGATCACCAGATCACCGGGCAAAATACCGTCCTCTTTCATCGACTCCCCTTTCACACGCAGCGCAAAGGTATCGCCCCCACGCAACATGCTCGGCGGAACGTCGATCAGATCGGATTGCGGCACGGGTTCAATCGGAGATCCGGCCGCTACGATTCCCGCCATGGGAATTTCCGACCGGCGCTGAAGCTGCTCTAACGCCACCCGCACCATCCCGGGAATTCGGCGCATCCCGGCTTCATACCGCGCCACCGACACACGGGTTGTGCTCAACGCCTCAGCCAATTGCTGCTGCGTCAGCCCCAATCCTTCTCGAATCCGCTTTAGATCGCTCGACTTCATGATGTAACCAATGGTTACACAACAGAATCGCCTCTGTCAAGCAGAAGAATCCTGATATTTCTCCTAAAAATTCGAGCATCTTGCGCATAAGGCCTGTGCCAATCGCAGCACTAACTACGCACAAGGCACGCTGTCAGCTGGCCGGCGACGGCACGCCCATCCCGCAACGCAGGCAATGGTGCAAGCAGAGTTATCCGTAGAAGCTGAGGAGTTCAACCGGAAGAGTGAACGGTAAACTAGAAGAAGAGCGATGCCGTCACTGACGAGAGATGAGATGCACCGAACCGGCTTTGAATGAGGCTCGAACCGCGGCCCCGACCGTCAATCCAAGCTCCGCGAGCGCCGATCGCGTAATGACCGCGACAAGAGGAAATCCGCATTCGATCGTGACTCGGGCCAGAGCTCCGAGCGAGGCAATGGCGCCGACCGTTCCATGAAGGTGATTCCGCGCGCTGGTGAGCCTGACGCCTATTGGTTCAAGCGTCACATCTTCGGCCCTGATACACACAAACACATCAGGGCCGACATTCTCGACGGCCACCGCCGTGAGAGAAAGTTCCGCCACGCGCACCGTCGCCAGCCCTTCACGCGCATCAATCAGCGTCCCTTGCACCACCGTTTCAACGCCGACGACTCGCGCGACGTCCGCATTAGCCGGCCGACTGAATACCTCTTGCGGGGTTCCGACTTGCAGGATCATGCCCTCATGCATCACCGCCATGACATCGCCCAGCGTCAGGGCTTCGGCCCAATCGTGCGTCACAATGATTGAGGGGATCGCCAATTGCTTCAGCAACCCTCTGAGTTCTCCACGAAGCTGCAACCGGGTCGGCGCGTCCAACGCGGACAGCGGTTCATCCAGCAAGAGCAACTGCGGCCGAGGCGCCACCGCTCGAGCCAGTGCCACCCGCTGCTGCTGCCCTCCGGACAATTCGCGCGGCTTCGCATCTTCAAGCCCGGTTAAACGAAACAGCTCCGCCATCTCCTTCACCCGTTGCATCCGATCGGCGGGCGAAAGACCACTCAAGCCATAGGCGATATTGCCGGCCACTGAATAGTTAGGGAACAGCGCATAGTCCTGCGCCATGTACCCGATATGCCGGTCTTGCGGCGGCACAGCGATTCCTGCCGCACGATCCAGCCAAATCCTTGAGGCAAACTGAATCGTCCCTTCCTCCGGCCACTCCAGCCCTGCCAGCGCACGCAGAACCGTCGTCTTGCCCGAACCGGACGGACCGAACAGGATCAACACCGTCGAGGCCTCAACCGGATAACGAAAGTTGGCGCGAATGGGCTTTCTTCCGGGAAAAGTCTTCGTCACCTCGACGACTATTTCTGCGGCCATACCGCCCAGACCTTTCGATTCATGGCATACACCAGCAAGAGGACCAGATAGGAGATCACGAGGAGAAACGCGGCGGTCTTCGCCGCTCCGGCGTAATTGAGTGCTTGCACCTCATCATAGATATCGATCGAGACCGTGCGCGTGACTCCGTCGATATTGCCGCCCACCATCAACACCACGCCAAACTCTCCCAACGTATGGGCGAAACTCAAGACCGCGCCGGTAATGAGTCCTGCCGTCGACAGCGGCAGAATGAGCTTGAAGAACGTCCTCACCTTCGACAGACCCAAAGTCCACGAGGCTTCGATTACCTTCCGGTCCACCTGCTCGAACGCAGTGGCAAACGGCTGAACGGCAAACGGGAGGCTGTACAAGATCGACGCGAGGAGGAGGCCTTCAAATGTGAACGGCAGCGGATGGCCGACAAGATCCGTATAGAATCGGCCGATCGGGCTATGCGGCCCGATCGCCACGAGAATATAAAACCCCAGCACGGTCGGCGGCAACACCAACGGCAAGGCGACAATCGATTCGACGACAAACTTCCATCGCCAGGTGGAATAGGCCAGCCAATAGGCGATCGGCAACCCGATCACCAACAACGCGCCCGCAGTGAGGCTGGCCAATTTGAAGGTGACCCAGATGGCGATCCAGTTCATCTCCAGGCGCGTCCTATTTGCATATGAACTGCATCCCCCAGCGCCGGCCGGTCGCCTCGCCCTCCTGCCCTTCCACGCTGGACATGCTGCCGTACCCCTGCACTTCCCCTTCTTTCAGCACGACATAGCCAGAGGGACACTTCTTCTCCATCACCTTCAACGCGTCTTTCCGATGGGGAGACCCCATTGGTCCGCCGCGCTCTTCCTTAAACAGATAGCTGATCACGCCGCTCGTCGGCGTTTCCTTGACCAGCGTGACGGCATCGGAGCAGCCGGCCATCACACCCAACAGTGCGCCAACCAACACCGCGTTGAGCGCCTTATTCCGGCAACATAAATCCATACCGCCTCATGATGTCCTGGCCCTGCGAGCCTTGTAAGAATTCCAGAAACCGCCGCGCCGCTTCCGGATTCTTGGATTGTTTCAAAATCACCGCGCCCTGCTCTAGCGGAGGATACGCCTCAATCGGAACGTCCCAGTATACGCCTTTCCCACTCATGGCCGGCGCCACGGCCAGCGACAAGGCAATCACCCCAATCTCGCAGGCCCCGGATTCGATGAACTGCGCGGCTTGTGAAATATTCTCCCCCAAGATGAGCTTGTCTTTGACTGATTCATAGACCTTAAAGGACTCCATCGCCGCCACCGCCGCACGACCATACGGGGCATGCTTGGGATTCGCAATTGCAATCTTTCGGATACTGGGATCCCGCAGAATATCAAATCCCTTGGACACATCAAGGCGCGACGCGGTGCCTGCCCACAACACGATCCGTCCCACCGCATAACGATAGAGCGACCCCGGCACAGTGAGTCCGGCTTCTTCCAGCTTTCTGGGATACCCGATATCGGCGGAGAAATAGAGATCGAACGGCGCGCCGTTCTGAATCTGCGCATAAAAGTTTCCTGACGACCCCAACGACAGTTTGACATGGGTGTCCGTGGACTTTTCATACTCGGCGATGAGTTCCTTGAACGCGAAATTCAAGTCCGATGCTGCCGCAATCGTAATGTCCTCTGCACCGGCCCGGGTCACACCCGAGAGAACCAGCGCACAGATGATGGCAATGATTCGAAGCATAGCGCGACTCCTCAAAAGAATATTTGATAGTTCACACGCACCGCGTTTTCAATCAACATCCCCGCACGCGCATCAAGCGGCACGGCTCCGGACGGACAACCCGCTGGACACGCCCCAGTAGCCGGCAATGGCGCGCTCCGGCCGATCGCAAAACCACCCTGCCCCATCGCAATGTTACTGTAGGTCAGCATGATTTGGTGATCGTAGGTTCCACCGAGGAACCAGTTCAACGACACATCGACTTCCTTGATGAGATCTCCGCCCGACCTGGTATCCGGATCCCACCAGGCGTAGCGGGCGGCCACTTCAACCTTCCTCGGAATCAGATAGTAGCCGGATTGAACATACCAGCCAGTGGTGTTGCCGAACTGTCCCGGCGCATAGGCGGTGCACGGCCCTCCTACTCCCGTCGTCACCATACAAGGCAATCCTTTATTGTGCCTCGTCACATTCCTAAACCAATACTCGGCCTGCAGCGAGAATCCGCGGTACTTGAAGGCGTAATCCAGCGTCCAGGTAGAAAAGTCGACGACCCCCTGCCCTAACATCCGTCCGTTACCGAGCGCGGCGAGTTGGCGCCGGACGCTGAGATTGGCCAGATCGATCCCGATAAATCCGTTATTGGTGCTGGTGTCGATCGATGGATTGTAGGCATAGGCGCCCCCGATGACCATCTGCGGCGTTTCGGAATAGGCCATATCCCCTTCACCATATCCGGCCCGCCCCATAAGGTTGGCCTGGAGCCGGGCGACATACATAAGCTGGTTCACATTGCTCCGCAAGTTGCCATTCAAATTCCGTTGATTCACGGAGCATCCGGCAGGAGAAGGAAAGGGATTGCCGCCGGTCTGACCGCCGGGGCACCCCAATGTCGGCTCCTCGCTGGAGAATTGCGCGAACCGGTTCACCAACGGGCCCGCGCCGTTGAAGACGCCCAGATAGTAGGTGACCGGATACACTTCTTCGTCGTTCATGATCGTGATACCGACATCGCGCCGGTTGAGTCCGTTCGCCGTAAATGCATCCATCGCCAACGCGCGATTCGCAAACTGCATCGAGGCGGTCGAATTGATCTGCGACCGGCTGAAATACACCTTGTATTGCCCGACCTGCACATTCAGCCAGGGAATGTGCGTACTGGTGACATTCATATCGAAGACGGACAACGCACCGGGCGCCTGAGCATTTTCCGCCGTCTCTCCGGCCAACTGAATGTAGTATTTGAAATCCGGATTGAAGAGATGCCCCATGAAATAAATTCTGGCGGTCCTCAAATTGAACGTGGAAGCCTCTTCACCGGACCGGGCCGCGCGATAGTCGCCGAACACCCCCAACAACTCAGGAAAATTCTTCGAATCGCCCGACTCGCGATAGGCGTCGTTGCGATAGCGCTGGGTAAATCGAGTCGCGAACCGGCCACGAATTTTGAGGAAGAAGTCGTTATCGTTCATCGAGAAATTAAACCCGCGGTCGTACCAGGCCTTAAAGCTGGGCTGCAGCAGGTACGTGCGATCCTGCGACTCCTTGACCACGTGATCGTACTCGTCCTGCGTAATCGTGCCCTGCTTGACCGCGCGCTGGAGCAGCAGCTTGGTGGCCGGATCCATACTTTCGACAAACACATAGCGTCCGTCTTTTTCGACAAGCTTTCCGGTATCCGCAGCCCAAACCGGACTCATCCACAGCCCCAGTAGAATCAGAACCCCGACAACGAACCCTCGAGCGCGATGCGACATAGCGGAAATCTCCTCAAGCAACGCGAATGGACAATAGAAACTGAACACCGGCGACAGCAAGGCAGCGGATGATTACGGCCCCGGAGACGATCTGACTTTCGGCGCGTTCAAGAACGCGCGGTAGTCCAGCGCCGACAGACCATTCGGATCGGTAACCCAAAAGCGACCGGGTTCAAAATACAGCAGGTATTCGACTGGCGGCGGCGGCGGCGTGGGATAGTTATAGTCGTAGAGATCCGCTTTTCTCGTTGGGATCTGCACATGCACATATTCAAGCGTCACATACAGGTAGCGTTCCCGGACCGCCGCCCATCCGCCGACCACATCGCGGCGGGCGCTGGGATTGAAACCCGGCGCCCGGAGTTCGAAATGCACGCGTTCTCCCGGTCCGGCGGTTCGCAATCCCTCAGAAAGCCTTCCAACCAATGCGTCCAGTTCATCCTGACGAAAGACCGGCTTGGGAGGATTCTCTTCGGCGAACCAGCGTAGCGGCATGCGCTGCTTGGGCCGAAAGGAGAACCCCTGCAAAATATCCGTCAACTCCGCGGGCGTCAGTTTTACCGGATGCGAATAGGCCGAAGCGTCAACGTCTCGTTGAAGTACAACGACCACGCGCGCGTCTTCATGCACGACGTTGGTAGTGTACGGCAGGCGCGCACAGGAAGCGGACAGGCCCAGGACCGTCACGCAAAGGATCATCCGCCAGAACATGAAAATACGGCATCGATGACGCATACGTTCTCTCCGAGAATAGAAATAGAATAAGAAGCCGCCTTCGCCTTTGTCCGTCCGCTCAGGGGATAGAAACGCGCACCATGGATTCGGGTGGTTTCCCCGGTCCATACCCCAACCGTTTCAACACCGACTGCCCATCCGGACTCGTGACAAACCGTAAAAACTCTTCGCAGAGCGGACGATCAGGGCAATACCGCTCCATCGCAATGGAATGCGGAATCGGCCGATACAGACCAGTCGGAGCTGCGACCACGACGCGCACGCGTTGTTGAGCCCGCACGGCGTCCTGACCGAACATGATGCCGACATCGGCCTGACCGCTCAGTAGATGATCCAAAATCCCCGCCTGATCATTCGCCAGATCGATACGGGCTCTCTCCGCACCATCAATCCCCAACGCGGACAACAGCCGACTGGTTTCCACGCCCAACCGAGTCTTCTGATCGGCAATCGCAATCCGCACATCCGGCATCGTGGCCAATGCCTCAAATGACTCAGGGGCCTCACTCAACGATTCCGGCACCACCAGCACCAGCCGTTCCGTCGCATAGAGTGCTTTCGCCTCCGGCAACAGATAATATTTCTGCTCCATGCGCGTAATGACCTCATCACCACCAGGCACCACAAGATGAATCGGCCCCGAGCCAATGAAGGATCTGCCTCGATTCTCCATTGCGGCCACGGTCCGCCGAAGATCGAGTGACGTATCAACCGAGAGCTGCACGCGAACATCCGGATGACTCGCCTCGAACACTCGGCCGAGTTGCACGATGGCCTCCTCCATGGTCGGCGAGGTCACGATGACCAGCACCCGAGCAGCCCCCGCCTCTCGCACCGAACTGCGCACCGGCGTACAACCCACGGTAATCGAAAGCGTGCCGACCAACACACAGACACCCACCATCGCAGTACTCATCCATCGAATTCTCATGAGATTTCCGCCCTCATCATTACAAAGCCTGGAGCTTGCCCGTGTCCGTCGTGTCATACCCGCCGATGGCGGCGATCTCGGACCGGAAGGGGCGGCTGGCCAACGTGTCAAAGAGATGATGTAAAGACGGGTGACTGGAGAGATAGACTTTGGGCACGACTAAATCGTACCGCGCCGACTGTAGCGGAATGAATTCAAGATCGTAGGATTGCGCGGCGGACCTGATGCCCATGCCAGCATCCGCCTGTCCTTCAGAAACCAGACGGGCAACATGAAGATGGGATGTCGCGGTGCGAGCATACCCCTTCACCTGCGAACCGGCGAAACCGGCCGCACCCAATCGCTGATCGAGCAGCAGGCGCGCCCCGGCACCCTCTTCCCGATTGATCACCGTCACATCCTCGCGCACAAGATCGGCAACCGATCGAATCTGCTTGGGATTGCCCGGACGTACGACTAATCCTTCTTCCCACGTCGCAAACGTAATCACCTCATAGGCACTCGCCTTCAAGTAACGACGGAGAAACGGCAAATTGCTTTCACCGGTCGAATCGTCGGTCAGGTGAATACCGGCCACGTGCACCTCGCCGCGCTGTAAGGCCTGCAACGCGGCGGTGCTTCCCATCGTCCAACCCACCACACTGGTCTGATCCTTCCGGCGTCGAAGATGTTCACCCGCCAGGAAGATCGCCGGATCACACCCCGCGACCGCAATTTCCTGCTCAATCGAATTCCGATCACGCGAGAGCCGCACCTGCACGAACGACGCATCCGATCGCCCGCGACGACTTGCCTCCCGCGATTCAAGAAACCCATCGGCCGCGACGGTATAACTCAACACTTCACCGAGACCGGTGACAGGTCTCGCAAAATACTGCCCATTCACCTTCACGACCTTCACCCGAGGCAATGGACCGGCGGACAGTGCCGGCCTGACCCCATCGATCAATCTCGCTTCAATCACTTCGCCTGCGGACTGCAGAGAGAACAGATCCTCAACCGACGTATTCAACACCTGCGCAAGTTGGAGCGCCACAACCGTGGTAGGGAGATACCGATTGGCTTCGATTGATGAAATGGCCTGGCGAGTCACATCTGCCCGCGCCGCCAACTCACCCTGCGAGAGCCCTCTGGCAGTACGGACTTCCTTGAGTCGATTCAAACAAAAAGACGAAAGATTAGGAGAAGATTTTCGCTGCACCATGAAAAGTAAATAGCAATTATGATTTACAATTGTCAATCATTAAATACATAAACTTGAATAAACATTGGATATATCCACTCACACAAACATCTATTCAGAAAATTGAATAGACTTAATAAATATATTGTTGACAATGTAACTCCATTTACTGTATTTAACTGGTCGCTAATCTTGATCGGAATAAAGAGCTTTACGCGCGCGAGTGGATTTACGCCATGACACCCAATAGAAGACATCAAAAGAGCGCAATGAAAAGAACCCTTCCGCTTAAACTGCACCACCCAGACTTCGCCAGCGAGACGCCCCTGGCCGCCTCACATCGCTGTCGACGCTCACGCTAGACACCAGCGCGTTACCGGCCCACTCCATTTTTACGCAACAAGCTATTCGCACTCTCAGAAGCGGTGCGAACCCAAGGGGGAACGATCATGAGATTATCCGCTGTATTTGTGTTCATCATATCCGGCCTCACACTGCTGGCAGGCGCTACGCGCGCGTTGGCAGTCGAAGAAGGTCAGCTCGTCAAGAAAGAAGGTAAGTGGGAGTACTACTCCGGCGAAGATCCAGGCTTGAAGTATCTCTACCTGAAGGGACTCATCACCCAGGAGGAATACGATAAAGGCCTGAGGGTGATTGAGACGAAGGAACGACTCTCTAAACCAAACTTTACCATCGACATCAATAACGGCCTTAATTTCCGTGTCGGCGAAAAGTTCTTTTTGAAACTCCGGCTGCTGACTCAAGTTCGCTACAGCTACCATACCTATAACGCGGCATGGGGATCGATCGGAGACTCGCGCAATCCTGAGATTTTGGGAGGCCAAGTCGAATATCGGGCCATACGCCGCCAGAGCAATACCAGCGAGTTCTCCGTACCCCGCGCCCGGCTTCAATTTCTCGGCTATGCGTTTGATCCGGACATTCGCTACAACTTCTCCTGGGCCTTAGATCAGAACACCTGGAATCAGGAAGGCAGCAGCGGGACATCTAAACTGCTCGACGCCTATATCGCCTCCTGGCACATCCCCTTCGCAACCGTCCAAATCGGACAACAGCGCGTCTGGTTCAACCGCTCACAGATCGGCTCGATGGCCACATCGACGTTCGCCGACAACATGAGGGTGCAAAACGCCTTCTCGGCGAACCTGATCAATAGCCGCGATATCGGTATCAGCATCCTCAGCGACGAGGATCAATACAAGCTCAACTATGCGATCGGCATCTGGAACGGAGCCGGAACCAATCTTGCGCGGGAAGGCACGGCCATCAGCCAGGCGCTGGACACGAATGCCAGCCTGCCCAACTCGCAACGTCGAACGTTCAATTACGACACTCGCCTCTTTACCGGCGAAATGATGTATACCGCCCGGCTGCTCTACAAAATCTCCGGCAATCCCGGATATGGCCAGGGAGACATCTTAAACTCGCGCACCCCCCAGGTGGCGATCGCCTTCGGCTACGCGTACAACCCCGCACAAAACTACCTCAGCTCAATCCGGTCGGACATTGTCGACCGGGCGTACCGCCAGGCCGTCGCCAAAAACGGCAACGGGCGGCTCCTCGGGGGAGGGGTCTATGACTTTCAAACCTATGAAACCGATTTCATCGCCAAATACCAAGGCTGGTCGCTTCAAGCGGAGGGCTATTTCCGCCACCAGCGGGTACGCAACACCGATGCGGGCAGTATTCCATTCGACCCCGCAACCGCCGTGGTGTTAGGCCCGCCGGTTAGCCTCGGGCAGGCCTGGGGCTGGTACGTGCAGGTAGGGAAATATGTCATTCCCCGTAAACTTGAAGTCGCCGTCCGATATGGAGTGATGGACCCCTCCACCAAACAAAAGCAGGACCTCACCAAGGAGCTCGGCGCCGCCATCAGCTACAGCTTTGACGGCACCTATAACAACCGTCTCGTCATCGATTACTCGAATATCGCGATGGGAAGCGGCGGGCGCGCTCCGGACCGCTACCCGTTCGAAAGCCTGCCCGGCTTCGGACAGACGCTCATCGAAAACCGGATTAATGTGCAATACCAGTTCTACTTTTAAGACAGCCTGACTGACTCAACACGAATAACCATGAGGACTCCCATGACAGACCACAGTTACCGGCTTCGGACCGTGTTGTCCTTGGCCATACTGATCGCCACATTCTGGATGGCCCCACCCGTACAGGCGCAGCCAGAAACTCTGACTATCGCCGCGGCCAACAGCGTCAAAGATGCCTTGCGGAAAGTCTTGCCGCTGTTCGAATCTCAACACCGTGACGTCAACGTACGGGTCATCTATGGCCCGTCTCAAACCCTTCGGAAGCAAATCGAAGAAGGAGCACCGGTGGATGTATTCCTCCCCTCTTTGTCCGAGGAAATCGACCAACTCGAAAAGAAGGGCCTCGTCATTCAGGGCAGCAAACGCGTCTATGCCAGCACCTCGTTGGTGCTGATTACCAGCACCACACTTCCCGCGCCGATCGCCTCGATCCAGGACCTGCATGCCGTCCCGGTCCGGCGCATCGCCATCGGCGACCCCAAAGCCTCATCGGTGGGAAAAGTCGCCGCGCAGTTTCTCAAGTACAGCAAACTCGAACCGCAACTGAAGTCGCAATTTATTTACGGCGAGCACTCGCGCGCCGTCCTCGACCTAGTCGCCAAGGGCGAAGCCGAGATCGGCATTGTCTATCGGACCGACGCCGTGACGGACAAACACGTCCGCATTCTCGATACGGCCCCGGAAGACTCGCACACCCCGATTCGGTATGGAGTCGCAGTGGTATGGACCGCCAAGAACCTGTCCGGAGCGGGAGACTTCATCGAGTTTCTCCTGACCCCACACATCCAAGCACAACTGAAAGAGCATGGGTTCGATCAAGCATCCCGTCACGTCGGCATCGTGCAATCGCAAGAGGGCAAACCATGAACCACACTATATATTCAGCACAGCATCTCCATCCTTGGCAGCGCTCAACAGCAGGAGGGAAAACCATGAACCGCGCAATCCGTTCAACCCGTCACACCCATCCATGGTCAGTGCAAGGGCTGTTTCTTCTAGCGGGACTGGCCATGATCGCCGGTTGCGCCACACCGCCGGTTGCGGCGCCGAAGGCGATCTATGAATCCGGCCTCAATACCATACGACTGGAAGATGATCCCGATTCATCGATAAACTCGCACCCGGCCACGCTCACGCCGACCGAAATCGGCACATTGTTGCGAAACGTGCGGGTGTGGGAACGACGGAACGCCATCCACCGTTTGTTCAGCGGTGATGCGGACCGGACCAGGGCCTTCAGAGATGAAGAAATAGTACTGCTGGCTCCGCACCTGGCGAAGGGATTGGCCCAGGCTACACCGGCTCAGCGAGTACGGTTTCGCCTGAATCACGCAACGGACCAGGGAGAAGAGGAAACGACCGCGGGATGGCTCTCCATCCGTGGCAATCTCCTCGTCCTCGCGTTAAACGAAGTGCACGATCGGCATAGCCCCGGCCCTGACATCAGCAAATACGACCGGCAAATGCCGAATGTGCCGGAGCGGTCCTCCGCCTTCGATGCCGCCTTCGAGCCGGAAGAGTATCTGGCCAAGGTCAGCTCGGGCGGACGCCTGTTTGCACCGGATCAACAGGAGGAGTTGTACATTCGTTATCGGGAAGCCCTGGCCGCGCTCCCCGTCTATCCAGGACTGGAACAGGGACGGCAGCCACGTCCATAAACGATGCAGGTACCCATCGAGAGCAAACCGCACCTGCCCTCGATGGGCCTCACTCTCACATCAATGGGAAACATCATGAAACGATTATCATCGACCGCTCTCGCCTTCTTCTCCCTTCTCTTGGGAACCGGCACGTTCATCGCGCACACCGCACTCGCCGCCGACACTATTCGCGTCGGGCATTTTCCGAACATCACCCACGTCCAAGGCCTGGTCGCGCAACACCTCTCACGCACCGGCCATGGCTGGTTTGAGGAACGGCTCGGCAAGGATGTGAAGATCGACTGGTATGTCTACAATGCCGGACCGGGCGCCATGGAAGCGCTCCTGGCAGGCTCCATCGACCTCACCTACGTGGGGCCGAGCCCGACGCTGAATGCGTACAGCAAATCGAACGGCGAGGAGATCCGCATCATCGCCGGCGCCGCGACCGGCGGCGCCGCATTGGTCGTCCAACCGGATTCCGGGCTCAAACAGCCGGCCGACTTTCGCGGGAAAACCATCGCGACGCCGCAACTGGGCAATACCCAGGACGTCGCCTGCCGGGCCTGGCTGGCCAACGGCGGGCTGAAAATCACCCAGACCGGCGGCGAAGCCTTTATCGTTCCGACTCCCAATCCGGATCAGCTCTCGCTGTTTCAGCAAAAAAAGCTCGACGCCGTCTGGACGGTCGAGCCCTGGGTCTCACGCCTGGAACGCGACGCCGGAGGCAAGATCTTGCTCGAACAGCCGAAGGACAGCATCACAGTCCTGGTCTCGAGCGTGAAGTTCCTCAAGACCAAACGCGAACTCGCCAGAAAGTTTGCGCAGGCCCACCGTGAACTCACCGAGTGGATCCTCGCGCATCCGGCAGAGGCGAAGCAGATGGTCCAGCAAGAACTGGCCGCCGAGACGCAGGCCAAAGTCTCAGCCGAATTGATTGCACAAGCCTGGACGCGCATCGGCCTCACCACAGAGGCCTCACCGGACGAGTACCGGCAATTCGTCGCCAATGCTCAGCGCGCCGGTTTTATTCGCACGGCACCCGACTTGTCGCGTTTAATCGAAAGGCTGAACTGACATGCTGACATCGGAAAGTCCATCGGCCAACACCGCCTCCAACAAACTCGTCATTGAGCACGTGTCGAAGTTCTTTCGGACGAGTTCGTTGAATGTGCAGGCACTCGATGACGTGACACTCCAGATCGCCGAAGGCGAGTTCGTCTGTCTCGTCGGCCCCAGCGGCTGCGGCAAATCGACCTTGCTCAACATCATTGCCGGTCTCGACCGGCCCGATCGCGGGCTGGTTCAGGCCGACGGCCACACCATTGCCGGCCCCGGTCCTCACCGTCTCATGATGTTTCAAGAAGCCGCGCTCTTCCCGTGGCTGACCGTGTTGGGCAACGTCCTCTTCGGACTGAAACTCAGCCACGGATTGAATGCCGCGGAGCGTCAGGAGAAGGCCGAATATTTTCTGGAACTCGTCGGGCTGAAGCGGTTCATGCATTCCAATGTCCACGAACTCTCCGGCGGCATGAAACAACGCGTCGCCCTGGCTCGCGCCCTAGCGCCGAACCCCAGCGTGCTCTTGATGGACGAACCCTTCGGCGCACTCGATGCCCTCACGCGAGAGCAACTGTACGGAGACATTCAACGCATCTGGAGCCAGCATCGCAAGACCATCGTCTTCGTCACGCACAACGTGCGCGAAGCCGTGTGTCTTGGCGACCGCGTGATCCTGTTTTCGCCCAACCCCGGACGCATTCGCGAAGAATTCGCCATTCCCCTTCCGCGCCCGCGCGACATCAACAGCGTGGACCTCGCGCGGTACGCCACGGAGATTACCCGTGTGCTGAAAGGGTATGTTCAAACAGAGGTGGCCGGATGATCGCACGATGGTTGTCCGCCTCGCTGTTTTTCCTGGCACTCCTGGCGGCATGGCACCTTGCCGTGGAGGCTAAGATCTGGTCGCCGCTCCTGCTGCCGTCTCCCCTAAGTGTCTTCGACTATCTGCGGTCCGCCGTGGACGACGGCACTCTCTGGGAGGCCACCGTCGTCACCGTGCGGCGGCTCCTGATCGGATACGGACTCGGCATTCTGGTCGGGCTTCCCCTCGGCCTTCTCACCGCCTCGTCCCGCTGGGCGCAAGATACCATCGGAGTCCTCGCGCTGGGGCTCCAAACGCTTCCGAGCGTCTGCTGGGTGCCGCTCGCGCTGCTCTGGTTCGGTCAAACCGAATCCGCCATGCTCTTCGTCGTGGTGATGGGAACGCTCTGGTCGCTGATTCTGGCCACCGACAACGGCGTGCGGACCATCCCGCCCATCTATACCCGCGCCGCCCGCAGCATGGGATCGACCGGGCTGCATACTTGGACGCATGTGGTTCTGCCGGCCTCGCTGCCCTTCCTCCTGAGCGGTATGAAGCAAAGCTGGGCCTTCGCCTGGCGGTCGCTGATGGCGGCGGAAATCTTTGTCACCATCTTGACCGGATTCGGCCTCGGGCATCTGCTGCACTACGGCCGGGAACTCAATGCTATGGATCAAGTTGTCGGCATCATGTTCGTCATTGTGTTCATCGGGCTGGCGGTCGACAAAGCGCTCTTCGCTCCGATCGAGCGATTTCTTCACCGCCGATGGGGAACCGGCCGCCCATAACCAGCGGCACACGCCATGACCAATTCTCTCCCGGGGTTCGGATCGGCTGACACCCGTCCGCACCCTATGATACCGTACGCCATGTCATCCGCACCGCCCGGCTTCATAGCCCGTCTGTCCATCGGCAAGAAACTCGCCGTTGCCTTCGGCCTGATCCTGCTGCTCCTCGTCGGGAGCTTCTCCGCCACACTCGTCTATCTGTCCCGCGTGAACAGTTATGTCGATCGCCATCAGCGCATTACCATCCCCGGGGTTGTGACGGCTGCGGAAATGCTCCGCAACGTGGGAGAGATCGAAACACGCATGCACCAGGTCCGGGAACATCTCTCCGGCGCGGACCGTACCGCGGGCTTTGCGGCGATTGCCGGAATCGAACGGCGCACGCTGGCATCGCTCGATACCTATCAAGCGACGCACGCCGCCCGCACCCATCCGATTCTCTATGGCATGCTGGAACACCATGGGCGGACCGATCTGGCCGAGCAGGAAGACCAGGCCATCGTCGCCATTGCGGACGGCATCACCGCCTTACGCGCACAGAGGGAAGACCTAGCCGCTACGCGCGTCCCCACACCCGCCGGACCAGCCGCCACAGAATCCACCTACGAACAAGTGGCCGCGCGTACACAGGACGCCATTGCCTCCTTGATTGACGTGCACCGAAAAATCGATGTGGAAATGAAGATCGAAGGCGACAGGCTGGTCGACCAAGCCCGGACCATGGTGGCCGGCATCATCGGCGTGCTCGGACTCCTGATCGTCACGGTCTATGCGATCATGAAACGTCAGGTCGCCAATCCGCTCAAGCGTCTGGCGGCGACCGCCGATCGTGTCGCGCACCACGAACTGGCCGCGCAATTCGAGCCCTGGCCAAGCCGCGACGAAGTCGGCGCCCTGGCCGGTTCGCTCACCACCATGCTGACGAGCCTGCGAGAGCACAGCACCGCCCTGATGCGGAAGACCAAGGAGCTGGAAGCCTTTACCTATTCGATCGCCCACGACCTCAAGGGGCCGTTGCGCGAGATCGAAGGGTTTTCCTCGCTGCTCGAAAAACAGTTCGCCGATTCGAACGACGCGCAACTCCAGCATCACATCGGCATCATCCGCACATCAGCCCTGCGTCTCACCCACATGATCGACGCGCTATTGAAGTACTCACGACTGGAACAACAAAACCTTCCCCGCCTTCGCTTTAATGTCATGGAAACGATCTCCAGCCTGCTGGTCGATCGCCAACAGTTCCTGACAGGAACCAAAGCGAAGATCACGGTCAACCTGCCCTACTCGGACCTCTATGGCGAACCAGTCAGTGTGCGCCAGGCCATCACGAATCTATTGGACAATGCACTGAAATTCTCCCGGCACACCGCCGCGCCAGCCATCACCATCGGCGGCCAGCAAACCGCCACTGAGCAATGGCTTTGGATCCGCGACAACGGCATCGGCTTCGACGCCGGCCAGGCCGATAAGATCTTCGGCCTCTTCGAGCGGCTCCATAGCCCCGGCGAATACGAAGGCACCGGCGTCGGCCTTGCGATCGTGAAACTCGTGATGGAGAAACACGGCGGGCGCGTGTGGGCGGAATCCACGCCCGGTCAAGGCAGCACATTCTTTATCGCCTTTCCCACACAGGTGCCGTGATGCGCACACTCATCATCGACGACGAAGAATATGTCCGCCTGGTCCTTGAGCAGGCCCTGCGCGAGGAAGATTGCCAGGTCACCGCCGTCAAACAAGGCCAGGCCGGCATCGATGCCTTGCAAGCCGCGCCGTTCGACTGCGTCATTACGGATCTGCGAATGCCCGGCATCGACGGACGAGCGGTCCTGAAATGGATCGCCGAACATCAGCCCGATGTCGATGTGCTGATGCTGACCGGCCACGGCGACGTGAAAGATGCGGTCGATGCGATCAAGCACGGCGCCTGGGATTTCCTCGTGAAAGAAACGCCCTTCGACGCCGGCGTCGTCAAGGTGGCCCTGACCAAGCTCAGGACGGTCCGCGCGCTGAGAAAAGAGAACCTGGCGGCCCGGCACGGAGGCTTCTCACGCGATGTCATCGTCGAAGGACCGAGCCAGGCCTGGCAGAAGCTCAAGACCCAAATCGCGCAAGTCGCGCCCTCCCACGCACCCGTCCTTATTCAGGGAGAAACCGGTTCGGGCAAAGAAATCGCCGCGCGGCTGCTCCATGACCTGAGCCGGCGAGCCGGTGGTCCGTTCCTGGCCATCAACTGTGGCGCGGTCAGCCGCGAGCTGCTGGAGAGCGAACTGTTCGGCCATGAAAAGGGAGCCTTTACCGGCGCCACCGGAACCAAGATCGGCTTGATTGCCGCCGCAGAAGGAGGCACGCTCTTTCTCGATGAACTCGGCGAGATGCCGGGCCCGATGCAGGTCAGTCTGCTTCGCTTTCTCGATCGCAATGAGTATCGCCCGGTCGGCAGCACCCGTACCTTGCAAGCCGAGGTGCGCATCGTCGGCGCCACGAATCAGGACCTTCAGGAACTCATCCATCAGGGCCGCTTTCGCGACGACCTACTCTATCGCATCAACACCGTCACCCTGCGCGTGCCTCCGTTACGTGAACGGACTGAGGATCTGACGGCACTGATCGACCACATTCTTCAGACTCTCCGGATCCCCGGAGCCACCAAACGAACCATTGCCACAGACGCCTTGCAACGCCTGGCCACCTATGCCTGGCCCGGCAATGTGCGTGAGCTGAGGAATGTGATCGAACGGATTATCTTGATGAGTGCCGAAACCGGGCTCATCACCCAAGCTGAGGTCGACCAGGTACTGCCGAAAGCCACGGGCGCTCTCCGGACAGACGATCCCGCTAATCTGACGCTGGAGGACATCGAACAGCGCCATATCCTGCGCGTCCTCGACGCGAGCGGAGGCAATAAAACCGCTGCTGCCAAAATATTGGACATCGACTACAAAACGCTGCTGGCCAAGCTCAAGAAGTTTGCCATCGACAAATAACGTGCGTCTCCACCGCGCACTCTGCGCCTGAGCCGGGAACGACGCCACAACATCTTCCCTTGGCCAGCACGCGATCGCGCTTCCTCAGGGAGCCTCCGCTTGCTCTTGGCCTGGCATACCGCCTGATCCTGTAAATCTCACGTGGGCTCCCTCCACACTCCTTCTGATTTCTGCCGATCCAGATCGACAATCGCCCCCCGGCTGATAGAGAATAGCCCAGGTCTTTCGTCTCACAGCCCCGCGGGCAAGGAGTTACGCCTATGGACCGGCCAAATATCTCAGGGGAACAGCAGGCGCAAGAACAATTCGGCACATCCAACCGAGCCGCCGCATTTCACGCCAATCAGGTTCTGGATCATTTGAATGGTCCGATGCAGCAGTTCATCGCTCGCCAAGAAATGGCCTTCATTGCCACGGCCAGCGCCGGTGGCGCATGCGATTGCTCCTTTCGTGCCGGCACCAGAGGATTCGTTGCGGTGCTGGACGAGAAGACTCTGGTGTATCCGGAATATCGAGGCAACGGCGTGCTGGCCAGTGTGGGCAACATCCTGGAGAACCCCCACATCGGCATAATTTTTCTCGACTACTATCTGACGACGATGGGTCTCCACGTCAACGGAAAGGCGCACATCCTGACTCCGGGCGAGATCGAAAGCCTGCCGCATCTCCCTGCGGGCATGCTCGAATCCATACAGACCAAAGGCGGCCGGCGGCCGGAAGCCTGGATCCTGGTGAACGTCGAAGAAGCCTATGTCCATTGCTCCAAACATGTGCCGCTCATGAAGCGGCTGGATAAGCACATCGCCTGGGGCAGTGACGATGAGTTCGTCAAAGGGGGAGACTATTTTCAGGTAAAGAAAAAACCGAGGAGTTGAACAGGCAATCGGCCCGCTCAGGTTGGACTCACTACGGACAAACCGCCACCGCCGCGATCTCGCTGAGTGACGATTGGATATCGCTCAAGATCTGGTTCCGACTATCGTCAAACGACAAATAGCCCATAAAGCTGTGACCGCCGGAGTACAGCGGCGTGAACGACGTCAGAATCGGATTCGGCCCCCAGTTGGTATTGGCATCGAGCGTCGACGGCAAGATTAGGTTAATCGCTCCGATCAACAGATCCCCATTCGATGTTCGATACCGGCCATTCCCCTTCACCATGGTATCCGGCGTGGCGACCCCGACAATCTTCAGCGCGCCGGCCGCAGGGGTTGGCGACGGCGACGGTCCCACCGCCGCATCGTACGCGGCATTGGCATAGAGATTCCCCTGGGAATGCGGCACGACGACCACGCGGCGACACAACGGCGGAGTCATCTGCGCTCGATACGCCGCCGCATGACGCTGCACCGCCGCCTGATCGATCTGGTTCGCCTGCGTCATGGGCCCCTGCAACAGGGCCGCCATTGTCGGGCCGAGTGAGGCGAACGTTTCCAGCTTTCGCCACATATCGGACGGGTTCACACCCAACCGTTGCTGTCCGGCCTCCGTGAAATCTTTGACTGCTCCCGACGTGGGATTATAGTTCAAGAAGAACAGATAACAGGCGGATTGAAGGGGCGCCGGCATCGCAGGCAATCGAGCCAAGAACTCCAGTTCCAGCTTCCCGCCGTTCAATCTCGCCTCATCGAGCGTCGTCGTCACGCCATTCACGTAGTAGATCGACGTGCGTGGAGCGGAGCTATTTTGACAAGCCGTCTGCGGCGCAACCTGCGCCCAACTCGGCGCGGCCCACACCATCACCACCGCCAACAGACTCGCCTTCAGCGGCACCCCATTCATAGGCAGGCTCCCACCCATTGCTCAGCCGGACGCAGCGGAATGTTCACCGCGGCAGCCTGACCATCGGCTTTCAGATAGGCCTCGGATCGTGGATTGGTATCTAAGATTCTCGCCCGAAGCTCGACAAACACGGGATGGAAATCCGTCGCACGCCGAGCCATCAGGCATTCCAGCGCGCGAAATCGATCGGTCACATGGGCAATGGATTTCGCGGCATCATCTGCGTCCAGGATAGACGACTGTGCCGCCTTGGCATATTGCCGCAAGGCCCGATTGGTATCGGCATTGGCGGGAGCCGGATAGGTCGCATCGATATAGGTCTCGATATCGTCGCGGACACCGTCATTGTTGGCATCGGTTCCCGCCAGCGACAAGACCGCTCCAGCAGGCGGGGCAGAGGTCTCACTCCCGCATCCGCCGAAGAACGTCACCAGCAAGATCGCACCAGCCATTCTCTTTAGCCGTCCCATGAGCATGTTCGACAGGCCTCTGTATTCCGTAGGCAAAACCCTGTCGATCTTACTGCTCGATTGCCCGCAAAAGCAATCCTATGGCCGCTGGCCAGAATGCCGAGCATGGTTCTTCCGCAGAGGGAACGAACCGGACCTAGCCCGATATGTCCGGCAGACAACCGGCCTCGACAATACGCAATGACCGGTGCGAGGCCCCTCACGCCCTCTCGCACCGCAGAGAATTATGTCTTCGTGATGAGATTCCGCTTCATCGGACCGCACACCGTCACACCGAACAACCTTACGCCTCGATACGAACGACGTCCCCCGTATGGACTATCCCCGGCGTCACGACGGTTGCCAACACACCCACGTTCCCGTGGTTATGCTGAACCGCTGTTCGAAGTATGGCCAAGTCTTGAGGCAATCCCTGCTGCGGCAACGTCGTCATGACGCAGCGCGCACAGAACCCGGTCACCGCTAAACGAACGTGAGCGCCGATCGCCACGGTTCGCCCTTTCCAATCGTTTTCGACAAACATGGGGATCGCGGTTCCGGTATCGATGACCACATTGGGACGAAAGCGCCGCGCGTCAAAACGCCCAGCCGGATAGTGCGACTCCAACGCGTGGAGCGTCGCCGTCGTCAAGAGATGAACCGGCGCCTCATCGAAGAATGTCGTAGGAGGAATCTTTACCGTCGTCTCGCTGTCCCGCTCGGACTGGCCGTCAAGATTGGGCGCATATTGCTCCAGCACAGGCTGAGCCGGCGGCACGCTCGTAAGTCTGACCTTGCGCCCGAGCCGCTCCGACAGGACCGCATCGACCTCTCGCATGGATTCCGTCACGATCTGTCCGTCCGGAAGCGTCACCTCGATGCTCATCGAGGATCCAGGAACGCTGCGAGCCTGAAATGCGAACAGGGAGGGCCAACGGCGCGGGTTTTTCGCACTGACCACATGCCCGGTCTCCACATCGATCAACGCATACTGGCGATCGCCCTGCAGCCCCCGTTCCGTCACCGTCGCCGTGGCCACCTGCTCTCCCAGCATCGACTTCACGGGATAGCGCCAGAGCGAAGACACAGACCACATCAGCGAACTTTTCGACAGAGCCACGACCGCCTCCTCTCCTCATGAATGATCCCGACCGATTCACCGCAATCAACCGCCGACTGGTCCGGAGGCCCACCGCGTGGGCCTCCGGACCATACTCCCTTATTTCTTCTCTACGATATCACTTTTCATCGGACCCAACACGCTCAGCAACTCGTCCTTTTCAGCCTTGCCGACCTTGTGATGATCCAGCGCAGCCACCAAATCCTCGACGAGCGCGCCGAAGGCCGCGTCACTCACTCCCATCCCGTCATGCGTCTGCTTCATGGTGCGCCCGGTATACGTGCAAGGACCGCCGCTCGCCTGGCAGATCTGATTGACGAGATGCGCCTTGAGTTTCACGAGATCCGTGCTCGCGAAATATCCGTTGATCCGCTTATCGCCTCCGACATTACCCACGAACGTCTCGACTACCGCCGTGATCGCCCCCTTACCCCCCAACCGCTCATACAGCGGCTTGCTTGGAACAGAGTTCCCCGCGCAGGCCGTCCCCGCCATCAACACCACACTCAGCACCGCCAGACTCATCACACGCTGCATCTTCATGGCACACTCCTCCTGTATTGATAAATAAATGGGCCCTATTGCCCCTGCCCTCCACGCACAAACGTTTGCCAGCGCCGTTCCTGGTCGCGTTCGACTCCTGGAACAAAGTCCGGACAATCCAACCGCAGCTGCCCCTCCCCCAGCGGCGCATCCACAAATCCACAATGATGCGGCCGCGCCGAATCGGCGTGAACATACGGCTGAAAATACGCACAGCCCGCGCACATGCGCGCGATGGAGATCACGCCCTGCTGTTGCAGGGAGTGCATGACTTTGGTCAGACCTCGCAAAAATACCGCCTGCTCATCCGGGGTGAGACTGCTGACCCCGGCTTGCACCACCTCTGTCCATCCCGACGTCTGCTTGGCCTCAAGCAGCCCCGCCGCCGTCAGCGTCAGGGCCAGCGCCCGCTGGTCTTCCGCCGAACGCGCTTTCTTGATCAGCTTTTTGTCGACGAGCGTCATCACCGCATCGCTGACCGTCGCCGCCGTCAGACACAACTCCCCGGCGATGTCGTTCAATCGGACAGCCGTCCCAGATCTCGCGGCGAGAAAAAGAAGAATTTGGCCCTGCGTCGGAGTCAGCCGTCGCTCAATCCCACCCTCCCAGGCCTGGCTCCGTAACGCTGCGGAAACCTTCCCCAAACCCACCGTAATATGCTCAACGATGGTCTTTTCTCCGTGCATCGGCAGACGCTTCCCCATTGGGCGCTCCTTTATGCTATGCGGACAGCGGCACGATGAATCCGCCTGACCGCCGAAACTCCGCTTGCTGCGATTCCGCGAACATGACCAGCGGCTCCTGGTGGCAGAATCGGCACTCCTCTGCCGTCACCGCAACCGCCGCGTGCCCCTGCGCCGCCACATACTCATTCGCCAACCGGAGCGCCGTCTCCAGGTCTCCCGTCATCACGTCAAAGTGCAACGTCTTTCCCGGCACCTCCACCCACGTATCGAACACTCTCAAAGCATCCACGACCGCCTCCTTTCTGGCGACGACACGCCATATCATTCAGGACTCCTCAATATATAGCAAGGAGTCCTTCTGTTTTGCAAGCCCTCGATCGAGGAAAGGCTCTGCGGCCAATTGCCGCCACCCGTTTCACCGTGCAAGTTGTTGAATTGAAACCATCCGGACGAAAGAAATACGGGCAGGACGATTCCATACCGCGAGAAAGGCCGCCTCTTCGGCAAGCCTAACTCGCAGACGGACCTTATTCTCGACGTAAAACAGGCCGAGGAACGTGAAGATGAATCGATGAGTGGGGAGAAATCGCGCAGGCGGGCTGAGACATCAGCACTGGACTGGACCGGGCCGAGGCCCCTCTCGCGGCAGCTGACTCGGCGCGTTCCTGCAAACCGGCGCAGCCTGCCGGCGGCCCGGCAGGTCCGACACCGAAACCGTACCCGCTGCTACAGGCGCGCGCCGCCCGCCATCAGATCACGACGACTTCTGCTTGGCGCGCGCCAAAGCCATCGCCATGGCCATCGTCCCGCCGGGCGGCGGCTGCCGATCCATAGGACGTTGCGCCGTTGGCTGGCGGCGCCCCTGCGACTCGCGTGATGCCCCCGCGCCAGCCTCCGCTTGTGGCGGACGAGAGGCGGCGCTGCTCCCAGGCACATCGTCAAGACGCATCGTCAGAGAGATGCGCTGGCGCTTCACATCGACCTCCAGCACCTTGACCTTGACGATCTGACCGGGCTTCACTACCTCATGCGGATCTTTGACGAACTTGTTCGCCAAGGCAGAGACATGCACCAGCCCATCCTGATGCACCCCGATATCGACGAACGCACCGAAGGCGGCGACATTCGTCACGACCCCTTCCAGGATCAGGCCGGGCTGCAGATCGGTCAGTGATTCAATCCCTTCCTGGAACGTCGCCGTTTTGAACTCAGGGCGCGGATCGCGCCCTGGCTTTTCTAACTCCGTCAGGATATCGCGCACGGTCGGCACACCGAATTTTTCATCCGTAAAATCAGCCGGCGATAACCCTTTCAAGAAAGCCGGCTGCCCCATCACATCGGAAATACCTTTCCCGACGCGCGCAAGAATACGCTCGACGACCGGATAGGCCTCCGGATGGACCGATGAGCGATCCAAGGGGTTATCGCCGTCGTTGATCCGCAAGAACCCGGCCGCCTGCTCAAAGGTCTTTTCACCCAGGCGCGGGACTTTGCGCATCGTCATGCGATTTCTGAACGGCCCGTTCGCATCGCGATATTCGACGATATGCTTCGCCAGCAGCTGATTCAGACCGGACACCCTCGCCAGAAGCGGAACAGACGCCGTATTCACATCGACACCCACCGCATTCACGCAATCTTCCACCGTCGCATCGAGCGAACGCGCCAGCAGATGCTGATTGACATCGTGCTGATACTGGCCGACGCCGATCGCTTTCGGCTCGATCTTCACCAGTTCGGCCAGCGGATCCTGCAAGCGGCGGGCGATAGATACCGCCCCTCGCAAACTCACATCCAGTCCAGGAAACTCCGCCGCGGCGAATGCGGACGCGGAATAGACCGAGGCCCCGGCTTCACTGACAACGATCTTGGCCAGCTTCTGCTCCGGCTTCTTCGCCGCAATAAGCTTGACCAGCTCTGTCGCCAGCTTGTCGGACTCGCGGCTGGCGGTGCCGTTGCCGATCGAGATCAGCTCCACTCCGTGCTGAACCACCAAGCGCCCCAAGGTGGCCAGCGAATCCTGCCACTCATTGCGCGGTTGGTGCGGATAGATCGTCGCCGTTTCCAGCAGCTTGCCTGTGGCATCGACGACCGCCACCTTGCACCCGGTACGGAGCCCCGGATCGAGGCCGAGCACGGCCTTCGGACCGGCGGGCGCCGCCAACAGCAGTTCATGCAAGTTTCGGCCGAAGATTCTGATCGCTTCTGCTTCCGCCGCTTCACGCAACTGCAACAGCAGCTCAGTGCTGAGATGCAGATGGATTTTCACACGCCAGGTCCAGCGACACACGTCGGCCAGCCATTTATCGGCAGGCCGGCCGCGATCCTCGACCCCGACATGCGCCGCAATCATCGCGGCACAGGGATGCGGCACGACCGCCTCCAGTTGCTCCCCCAGTCCCAGTTCCACTTTTAAGACCCCCAACCCCCAACCGCGGAACAAGGCCAGCGCGCGATGGGATGGAATGGTGCGGATTGTCTCGGAATAGGCATAGTAGTCGCGGAACTTTTCTTCCTCTGCCGTCTCCTTTCCCTTCACCACGGTCGAGGTGACGTAGCCCTGATCCCACAACCTGGTCCGAAGCGCCGCCAGCAACTCGGCGGTCTCCGCAAAGCGCTCAACTAGAATGTCGCGGGCTCCTTCAAGCGCCGCTTTCGCATCGGGCACATTGATCGCCTCGACCCCGTCGCCGGCCGGCTTCACGATCAGATACTTGGCCGCTTCCTGTTCAGGATCCAGCATCGGATTGGCCAGCAACACATCGGCCAATGGCTCCAATCCTGCTTCACGAGCGATCTGCGCCCGCGTGCGCCGCTTGGGTTTGAAGGGCAGATAGAGATCTTCCACGCCTTGCTTGGTGGTGGCTGCATCGATACTCGCGCGCAACGCGTCGGTCAGCTTTCCCTGTTCCTCGATGGACGCCAGGATCGCCGCGCGCCGCTCTTCCAACTCGCGCAAATACCGCAACCGCTCTTCCAATGTGCGCAGATGCGTATCGTCCAAATTCCCGGTGGCCTCTTTTCGATAACGCGCCACGAACGGAACGGTCGAGCCTTCATCGAGCAACGCAACCGCGGCCGCTACCTGATGCGGCCCCACGGTAAGTTCTGCCGCAATGAGTCGAATGATTTTTTCTTGAGCCGAATCCGAAACGACGACCTTAGATAAAGAAGCCATAGAAAAATATGCCGGTACTTTCCGGAAGCGGCCCGGTCGTGAAATCCATCACGCCAAGACCAAGCACGCGTTCCTCTGTCTGATGGTGGAGAAAGAATCGATTGTATAAGAACGGCTGAGCATCCTATCGGGCTCACGCACCGCCAGGACGATTCCGGGACGCCGGTCAGTGTCGGGCGCGAATCTATCAGATGCCTCCCCTCGCGGCAACTCACCACAGACTCCCCTCCAGCAAGCCCTGGGGACCGCGTACACGGTAGATCTCTGCGCCTCAACTCCGTTACACTCGCAGGAAAGAAAACCTGTCAGAGGAATTGCATGCTCACATACTATCAAGTGCTCGAACTGCCGACCACGGCCACCGGTGAAGACATTAAGAAGGCCTGGCACGAGCAACTACAAGTCTGGCATCCGGATCGATTCACGCATGCTCCAGGCCTGCAGCGCAAAGCCGAAGCCCGTACGACCTTGATCAATCAGGCGTATCAAACGCTCAACGATCCAAGCGCTCGCCAGCGCTACGACGCCACGACCGGCCCCACGCCGGTGCGCCCGCATACAACGGCCTCCCCGACTCCTCCGCCGCGCCCGACGACCTCTGTGCACCCGCAAACGCCGCCCCCCAGATCGCGCAGCGAACAACGTGGCCCACACCTTCCGGTCATGCTGTCCCGAAAAAACCAGCCCAAAATCGCGGTGCCGGCGATTCACATCCTCGTCGACACCCGCGAACACATGCCGTACATCTTCTCCGGCTTGAGCAGAATCGCCGGCACCACCCGCCAAACCCTGCAGGCCGGGGACTATGCCATCGCCGAGGCACCGGACATTTTCCGCGTTGAACGCAGACGGGCCGAGGAGCTCAATACGATTTTCTCCAATCCCTCAGAAAACCGGCAGCGGTTCATGCGCGAACTGGAACCGCTCCTCAAGATTCCCCATCGCTTTCTAGTGATCGAAGGCGCGCTCTTCCAGCGCCTCGCCAGCGGACGCCTGGGCCAGTATCACAAAAATGGGCTATTGGATTTTCTGGATGCGCTGACCGCGCGCTTCGGGCTGCAGATTATTTACGCGGAGCATCGAGACGAGGCGGAAGAGCGCGTCGCCAATCTGGCAACGCTGCACTACGCCTATTACTACGCTGAGCAGGAAGGACTGGGACGCTACCTGACGGACAACGACGTCTGATCGGCGCCCTCTTCCGGATTATCGGCACCCCTCGAATCCCGTCTGTCGCAAGGCTTCGTAGATCACCACCGATACCGCGTTCGAGAGATTCAAGCTCCGGCTGCCGGGCCGCATCGGCACGCGAACGCGCTGCGCCTCAGGGACCGCCTCAATGAGCTCGACCGGCAACCCTCGCGTTTCAGGCCCGAAAAGAAACACATCCCCTGACGCATAGGCATTGAGGTCATACCGGCGCGTGCCTTTCGTCGAGGCCGCAAAGATGCGGCGACCGGCGAACTGCTCCGCACAGGCTGTCCAATCGTCATGCACGGTGAGCGAGGCGAATTCGTGATAGTCCAGTCCGGCGCGCAATAATTGCTTGTCCTCCAGCGAAAAGCCGAGCGGCTTCACCAGATGCAGACAAACGCCCGTGTTCGCGCAGAGGCGGATGATATTGCCGGTGTTGGGAGGAATTTCAGGCTGATAGAGAATAAGGTCGAACATGAAGCAGGTGACCGGACAATCAGAATGTGACGATAGGGACGCAGTCTACCACGGACGCCCCTGATGCCATCACCACTTTCCCAGGCCCACCGAAGAAACCAGAGTCAGGAGCATTCTCACGCCGCATAGCCCTTTGGATTCGTACTTTGCCAACGCCAGGCATCGGCACACATCACATCGAGCCCCCGTTCGGCGCGCCAGCCCAATTGTGCCTGCGCCTGCTTCGGATCGGCGTAGCAAGACGCGATGTCGCCGGGCCTCCGAGCTGCCACCTGATAGGGAACCGGTTTCCCGCTGGCCCGCTCAAACGCCCGCACAATTTCCAGCACGCTATACCCGTTCCCCGTTCCCAAATTCACCGTCAAACACTCCGTCATCTGCTTCGATCGCTCCAACGCCTGCAGCGCCTTGAGATGGCCAAGCGCCAAATCCACGACATGAATATAGTCTCGCACCCCAGTGCCGTCAGGAGTGGAATAGTCGCCGCCCCACACATTGAGACTCGCCCGCCGCCCCACGGCAACCTGCGCGACAAACGGCAACAGATTATTCGGCACCCCCCGGGGGTCTTCCCCGATCAACCCGCTGGCATGCGCACCCACCGGATTGAAGTATCGTAAAATACAGAGCCGCCAGGACTGATCGCTCCGCTGCAAATCGCGCAGAATCTCCTCGACCATCAGCTTCGACCGGCCATAGGGGTTGGTCGCCGAGAGCGGATGATCCTCCGTCAGCGGCAACCGTTGCGGATCGCCATACACGGTGGCCGACGAGCTGAACACCAACTGCTTCACACCGCATTCACCCATCGCCTCCAACAACCGCAAGGTGCCGACCACGTTATTGTCGTAGTAGGACAACGGCTGCTCGACGGACTCGCCCACGGCCTTCAGCCCGGCAAAATGGATAACCGCAGTAGCCTTGCTCGCCCGTAAGGCAGCCACCAGAGCTGCACGATCGCGACAGTCGCCGCGGACTAACGGGACAGACTTTCCCGTGATGCGCTGCACGCGCGCCAAGGCTTCAGGGTGGCTGTTACTGAAATTATCGAAGACGGTGACCTCAAATCCTGCTTGCAGCAACTCCACACAGGTATGCGATCCAATATATCCAGCACCGCCAGTGACCAGAATCATTGCCCTACCTCCAATCGATCAGTCCCGCCAGCGCCGTCTCGCGAGCCCCACACATCACAGCACACACGTTATCCGTGCCCAGCTTATCAAACTGGGGACGAAGGTCAAACGATGCCTGCCATCCTGCGCCGCCCCCACGCTCCATTCATCCCATCAAGATCGGACCACGGCACTATCTCGAAGGTCCACGGCGAAAGACGATGAATCCCTTTCAATCTCACGGCCTCTCATAAGCCAAGCCGTTTCGATCCTGCCACCCACAGTGGTGTATTACAGAATCCCCGTGTATCTTGAAGCATCGACCTTCAGGCTAGAGGAGCAGAATGTTCGAACAGCGCGCGATCGTAGGGCATAGATTTCAGACCTCCCCCTTGATCCGATGCCGATACGGAATCGTACTTCAGATCGTCTGGTTCACAGCGATCCTCGCGACACCCCTTGCCTCCTGGGCCCAGGATCCACAACCACTATCTCCTGAGCGCCTAGCGGAACAAGCCAAAGCGGTGTGGGATAGCGGGGCAGTGATACCAGCACTCGATTTGCTCAAAGAAGGGATTCATCGCCATCCTGAAGCGCTCACGCTCCATAAACTGCGCGGCGATATTCTGGCCGCCGCCCGCGGCCCTCAGGAAGCCGTGCAGGCTTACGAGACCGCCCTCGCCCAACAACCGACCGCCTTGGACATCCGCTGGGCCAAATGGAGTGTCTTGATGCACTGGGGCCAGGCGGAGGAATCCCTTGCCGAACTGCAACGCATTGCGGAGATCGACCCTCAGAATCCGCTGGTCCATCTGCGGCTGGCTCAGGAACTGCGCAAGCTCGACCGCCTGGAGGATTCGCTGAAGTCCTATCAGCACGCGGTAGCCCTGGCGCCGGGGTTACTGGGGTGGAGACTTGCGATGGCGCGCGCGCGCTTCGATGTTTTAGACTATCGCGGCGCCGATGCCGACGTGCAATACGTCATTGCCACGGCGCCCCCAGGCTCTCCGTTGGAGCTCCCGGCCAAGAACCAACTCGCGCAACATTACGAGTCGATGGAACGAGGCCGCCGCTTTACTCCGGCGCTGACACCGGATGCGACCGAGCAACAGCTGAAAGAATGGGCCGCCATTCGCGCCGATGCCTGGAGGCTGTTCTCGACCGGTCATTTCCAAGAAGCCGAGCCGATCTACCGGCGGATTGTTACTCTCAACCCCAGAGACACGCTGGCCACCCATCAACTCGGGCTGACCCTCATGCAGCTGGGCCGATGCAAGGATGCGCTGGCCATCTTTGGAAACGTGCTCAACATGAACCCCAGCGAAGACGACTACGCGGATACCGTCTTTCGGATGGGCCAGTGTCTGGTGGAATTAGAACAGTGGGAAGACGCCTTCGTACATTTCCAAACGCTCTACGACACCGCCGTCGAGTTTGAACAAAACAACAAAGACGTCCAACTGCCTGCCGGCACACGCGTACTCGCAAAAGACAAACTCGCCCGATGGCTCGACAAGATTCGCCCGCATGTCCCTGAATTAGCCCGGATGAGCACCGCCGAAGCGGCGGCGGTCCCCGCTCCGTCCGGCGTGAAATCTCCGGCCGCGGCACTGGCGGAGGAAGCCCTGTTTGAAAAGGCGCTGGAACGGCTGACACCACAGAAACCGTTGGACTCGCAAGCTTCGCTCATGGGCCGCGACGCCGACTTCAGCTGGTTTCGCTTCGTCATTTCGTCCGGCAAAGTCATCCGCGACGATTACCCAACCGGCGCGCACGAATTCATTCCGCTGAATCCGAATGACACCTTCCCCGTCACGCAACCGGACATCTATCTGGTATTCGGACTCGTCTCAGCCTCGTATGACGCCGTGCCACTATCCGCGCAATGTTTTTTGGAACTCGCCGAAGTCACCGGCGAAGCCACGCCCGTCGCGCAGGACCAGGTGATGATGGCCATGAATGACCAGTCCGGCTACTTCCGTCTCTCTGCGCCCAAAACAGGATGGGCCCCGGGCCTCTACCGCTGTGGATTATTCGCCGGAGAACGGACCTCCGCCTACACGCAAGCCGACGAAGTGCGATTCAGGATTATCAACCCACTACGGTCGGTTGAATAACCCGCTCAACCCAAGCTTCGAGAACCAGAACTACGCTGCGACGAGAGGATCGAGTTGGCTCCGGATCGTCTGGGCCAAGGCGTGATAGCCCTCTGACATCTCCAGGAAATGCCGCCGCCGTATATCCTCTTCAGCTCGCGCCCCTGCCTGGCCATAGGTGCGCGCTGCGCTCTCATAGACCGATGCCAGAGACCAGCGAATCGGCGCCTGACGCAGCTGGCGCTTGGCGACATACTCATGGAGCGGCTGCCGGGCGATCATGTCCAGCAGGGCTTGCGCCCGGTGCAAGCTGGTATGAGCCGCCATGACGGTGTCGTGCCCCTGCCGGGCGATGGCTTTCCGCTCGGCTGGATGCGCATGATAATAGTCGGTGAGCTCAACGATACGATCGACATTCCCCTTCTCATACAGCACGCAATGCGTCCGGTCCTGGAATAAGTCGTCGAACCCGTTCCCCACACGCTCCGTCAGCAGCAATGCGCCGCAGGCCATGGCCTGGAATGTCCTAAAGTTTACGTCGTTTGCGACGGATTGGTTCAACACCAGCATCGATCGGTTGAAGGTCTCAAGATAAGGCCCGGACTGCACCACCACCGGATACCGAGTCTGCAGACGCCGGATCAGGTCGACGCGATCGGGGTTTCTGGCAGCATTGAGCGTGCCGATGAACGACAGCGGAATGTCTCTGGCGAATCCACGATCCTGGTCCTGCGACCGGTGGCAGAACAACGGCATCCACGAGACATGCTGCCGGTCTCCGTCAAGTTGATAGGCTGGCACCCAGTCCTTCTGCGCGACAAAGATCGCATCGAAGGCCGTCGCGTAGTGGAGATGCCAACTAAAATGGATGTGCGAATCGATCACATACCAGACCACCGGCACCGGAATCGCTTCCAGCCCCAGCACCAGAGGATAGGTGCTTTCATCCCCCAGCACAATCAGATCCGGGAACCAGTTGGATGGAAGGCGCGCCAGCAGATCCTTGGCGTCAAGCAACGAGCGCAGAAGCGGGACATCGGCTGTCCGATGGTACCCGGCCCATTTCACATCATGACCGAGCTGCCGGAACGATTCTAGAAAGTAGGCGTTCCCGAGATGCAAAATCTTCATAGTGACTCGATGATCGTGACTGCCGGGTGGTCTAGCAGTCCCCTGTGCCGATAATGAGGCAGCGGGAAACTCTACCGCGAGCATGAGTGACCGTTGCTGCTAGTTCTTCAATCGGCTAGAACCGCGGCGAACTTGAGAATTCTCCCTTCGCGGGCGAATTCCGATCGACGGGGCCCTCTCTCGCTCAAGGGGACTCATCACCGCATGAATGTCTTGCCTACCCTGACGGCCAAACGGTTCCTTCTCCGGCAAATTCTTCCGAGCCCCCATCACGACAGCCATAATCGGCTGCCGACGCCCCTTAATTGGCACGGCGTGCTCCTCCCGGGAAACCGGCATCCCGCCTCGCATGCCCGCGTGCGCCCCTATTGACTCATCATCTGATTCTCGCTAGCCTTCGCGCATTGACCTTTTGCACGCCGATAAGGAGAAACGATCATGACCCCAGCTCGTCTTGCCATGCTACTGGTGATAGGCATGTTGCTGCCCTCGGCAGCGATGGCCGCCTCGCCGGTCCGTGAATCACACGTCGAATATTCAGCCGACAGCACGATGGAATCGGACGGTGGTATGAGCATGAAATCCCGCGTCTACCACACCCCCGACAAGGATCGGACAGAGATGGGCGGCGCGGACGGCAGCATCATGATTATGCGCAGGGATAAGAATGTCATGTGGCAGCTGTTCGGCGACATGTATATGGAATTGCCGCTGGCCCAGTCCAACGCGGGCGGCATGGAAGACTTGGAGATTCTCGAACAGAAGGACGTCGGAGAAGAAACGATTAATGGAATCAAGACAACAAAATCAAAAATCATCGCGGTAAAAAAAGACGGGAACAAATTCGGCGGATTCTTCTGGACAAGCCGCGAAGGCATCACCGTGAGAATGGATCTGCTTTCAAAGGAAGGCGATAAGAAGATCCGCATGTTCAGTGAGCTGACGAACCTCAAGATCGGGAAACAGGATCCGGCCCTGTTTGAAATCCCCGCCGGCTACACCAAGAACGACATGGGCGCCATGATGGGCCAGGGGGGCATGCCCAACCTGGACGAAATGATGAAGAACGCGGGAGACGAGCGGCCCAAAGAGAAACGGCCGGCGAAAGAGAGCAGCCGGAGCAAACCCGCCGAGAGTGACAGCCCCGTGGACATGAATAAGATGCTGAAGGGCATCTTCGGCCGGTAAGGGAGAATCCTACGATGCACCTACGCAGAATATTCGGCTATACCGCCATCTTCCTGGTTCTTGCCGCTCCCGCTGTCCGCGCGGACGATATCTGCCTGGGCGATGAGGAAGAAAAAGCGGCCAAGGCTCAGGTGGCCGCGCTGCGCAAGGCGGAATCGTCAGGACAACCGGCCGCTCTGTTCATCGCCTACCGATCCATTATGAACAACGACTGTATTGATCGGTACGATAAGACCGCCATGGCCACGGCCAAGGCAAATCTGACGAAGCTCGGGCGAGACCTCGCCAAAACCGCCGAAGCGAAGGGGGTCTTCTACTCCCCTGAGCCGGTGCGACCGGATGGACACACGTCGGCCTTTCGCTATTTCGACGCCATCGGAGACTATCCGGAAGCCAACCGGGTCATGCTGAAGGCCATGCACCTGAAACCGGAAGATCTGCAATTATTCAAAATAGCCTGGGCCATCGACCAAGGCCGTACCGCCGGCTCACGAGACCCCCGCACAGGAGAACAGCCGCCCTATGTCTCGCCACCGGCCTATCGCCAGGAGCTGACGAAAATCGCATCGACGAACGCCGACCGGCTCATGAAGGCCGAGGAGAAAGACGCGCCGGGCCTCTCCGGCAGCGCGGCAGACGTCTCGGTGTCGACCATGAGTTCTCTCCAAAAACTGAGAACGGCCGCAGAATGGATGACCTATGCGCCGGGGGGCGACAAGCCCGCGAAGGATCGAGCCGACCAGCGCGGCGACACCATCATGAAGCGCTCCGACCCCACGTTTACCCACATGAATGCCACCCTCTACTATGAATTCTCCGGCTCTCCCAAGGGGAAAGAAATCGCCGCCCAGCTCAAGAAGAAGGGCGAGGAATCCCAGCGCGCCATGGAAAAGACCGGGAATAAGCTGAAAGAGGCGATCACGGAGCAAAGCGCGGCCGATCAGAAAAAGTTCGACAAGAAGAAGGCCGATCTCGAAAAAGAATTAGGGTTCTAGCGGACGGCTTCCGGCCCCCGGCTTGATGGAGGGAAGCACCAGGCGCAGGGGCCTGCTCCCCATCGGATGACCCGAGACGATCACACCATGGCTGCCGTCCCTTCCCTTACGACCGCACGGCTGCTCCTTCGGCCGTTTCACCTCTCGGATGCTCCCAACATACAGCAACTCGCAGGAGCCGAAGAAGTCGCCGCCGGCACATTTTTTCCGCATCCATACGAAGACGGCATGGCCGAGCAATGGATCGTGGACCAGGAACAGGCCCATGAGAGCGGCACCGCCGTCAGCTTCGCCATCACCCTTGCTGACCATGCGACATTCATCGGATCCATCAGCCTAGACATTGTCTCAATCCACCAGCACGCGCGACTCGGCTACTGGCTCGGTGTCCCCTACTGGAATCACGGCTACGGGACCGAAGCCGTGGGCGCGGTCCTGCACTACGGCTTTATGCAATTGAATCTGCACCGCATCTACAGCCCGCACTTTCAGGGCAACGCGGCATCGGGGCGAGTTCTACAGAAAGTAGGGATGACCTACGAAGGCCGGATGCGAGAACACTACGTCCGCTTCGGCAGACCTGTCGATCTCGAACTCTACGGCATGCTGAAGCGGGAATTCATGGAGCGCACCTGAGAAACGACGGGTAGATCAGAGCTCGATCCGATGGCGGATCGTGTAGCGGCCTGAAAACTGTTCGCCGGGAGGCAGGCGCTTCAACCCCCACTCAGGATGATTGAAGGCATCCGATGCACAGGTCATCGGTTCAATGGCGAACGCGCGGCGCGGCGCATCGGCAATCGCATCCCCGGTGTACACCACAATGGCGGAGAACGAACGGTCCATCGTTACCTCAATTACCCGGCCACTTCCGGCGTGACGCAGCGAGGCCGTCGCCATTCCCTCCGCATCGCGATCGAGTTGCACGTAACAATGATTGAACTTCTTCTCGCCGATCCGGCGAAAGTCTCGACAATCCCACTCGGTGCCTGTTGCGGGGAGAATCGTTCCCGTCGGTGTGAGCTGGTCATTGAATTCCAGAAAACCCGCGGCCGGAATCCTGGTTTCGGCTTCGTCGATTAATGGAGTGCCCACCGTGAAGTAGGGATGAAACCCCACCCCGACCGGCGCGGGGCGCGTCCCGGCATTCTGCACAGTGAACGAGCAGGATAATCCCGTTTCGTCTAAGCCATAGGTGACTTGGAGCATGAGTGAAAACGGATAGCCCTTGCTGCCGTATTGTTCCGCCTCAAGGCGAACATCAAAACTGACGCAGCTCGCTTCCGAACGAGACACCTGCCACGGCAAGGTCCGGACAAAACCGTGAATCGCGTTGGGACCTTCCTTATCGTTTCGTTCGAGCTGAAACGGCTCGCCGTCGAATGTATAACGGCCTGCCGCGATGCGGCCGGGAAACGGAATCAGCACATCCCCTTGCCCGCCCTTCTTGTGACTGCCACCAGAATAGCCCCAGACGATGTCCATCTCGCTGCCGTCGGCTTCCACCAGAAAATACCGGCGTAGTGACGCGCCCCAGGGGGAAACAATCGCCCGCTGGTTGCCGAAGGACAGCAGGATCTCTGTGTCGGGAGTCATAGTCATCGTCATGGAACCGGAGTATAGCATTGAGCGGAGCACTCATCATACCGGCCTATTTCATTTGCCGCCGCCGATAGGCAAGATACCTGTCGTACAGTGGACCCCGCCCCTCGCGGAGAACCGGGAAACAACAGCATGTGGCTTGTGTATATCGTCGAATGTGCCGATAAGAGCCTGTATACCGGAGTCACCAGCGATCTGGAGAAGCGGATGGCCGCTCATGCCGCCGGCAAAGGCGCCAAGTACACCAAACCGCGCAGACCACTGATCCTTCGCTATACCGAGACCGTCGCCTCACGAGGGGACGCGTTACGGCGGGAAGCCGCGATCAAGTCCCTGAACCGATCCGGCAAGCTGACGCTCATTGACTCATACAAGCAACAGGCGGTGAGCCTGACGTAACCAGCGCCGGTCCCCAGGTGGCCGTCTCTATTGCCGTTGGGCTCTAGCCTAGGTGCTGCTCCCATGGCATAGTGCCTAAGAGATTTTATTCAGGAGCCCGTACATGCCGCACTTACTCTCGCTTGCCAAGATCGTCCAATCACTGTTGGAACCGGGCTCCGTCGTACCAGCCCGCCTGCGCGATCGTTTACCTGAAGACACGGCCCAAGCCGTAGAGCGAGCCCTGCGCGCCCTCGCGGAAGTGGCCAGGCAGCAACATCACCAAGCGCGGGCGTCAGGGACCTATGCGGCCCTCCATGAAGAGCAGGATACCCTTCTCGCCGAGATCGCGATTCAGACGCGAGCCGTCAGATCTGACCTCACCCTCACGCCCCAGGAAGCCGTCCGCCGGATTCTCTTGATCGTGGGCTTTGCCAGAACAGTTCTGGATAATGATCCACAGCTCGAAGAACAGCTGGGGCCCGGTGTCGGCGCGTTCTTTGAGAAATTGGACCGAGTGGAATTCAGAGACGGGACCGGCGGCTGAACAAGAAGACTCCGCGAGGGTCGACGCCGCAAAAGGCCGCGTGATTTCTCTCGGGAAAACCGGTATCCTTCCTGACCGATGCCGATACTGTATTCCGGCCGGTACAAGGAAGGAAATCCATGAGCTCGACACCCGGTCTCAGCACCACCAAGCAGTTTCGCAACCTCCTCCTCTCCGACCAGCTGGAATTCATCTGTGAAGCCCACAACGGTCTGAGCGCCAAGATCGTCCAGGAAGCCGGCTTTAAAGGCATCTGGGCCAGCGGCCTGTCGATCTCGGCCCAATTCGGCGTGCGCGACAACAACGAAGCCAGTTGGACGCAGGTGCTCGAAACCCTGGAGTTCATGTCCGACGCGACCACGATTCCAATTCTCCTCGACGGCGATACCGGCTACGGCAACTTCAACAACATGCAGCGCCTCGTCCGCAAGTTGGAGCAGCGCAAGATCGCCGCGGTCTGCATCGAAGACAAGCTCTTCCCTAAGACGAATAGTTTCATCAAGGGCGACGCCCAACCCATGGCGGATATGCACGAGTTCTGCGGCAAGATCAAAGCCGGCAAAGACGCGCAGAGCGACCCAAACTTTTCCATCATTGCCCGGGTCGAATCCTTCATCTGCGGCTGGGGGCTCGCCGAAGCGCTGCGCCGCGCCGAAGCCTATCGCCAAGCCGGCGCCGACGGCATTCTCATCCACAGCGCATTGGCCGTGCCCGATGAAATCCTGGCGTTCAAGCAGGAATGGGGCAATCGCTGCCCGGTCGTAATCGTGCCGACGAAATACTACGCCACGCCGACCGATGTGTTTCGGCAACACAACTTCTCGATCGTGATCTGGGCCAACCATCTGCTCCGCAGCTCCGTCACGGCTATGCAGAAGACTGCCCGCACGTTGAAGGAACAGGAACATCTCTTGTCCATCGAAGATAAAGTCGCGCCGGTGTCGGAAATTTTCCGCCTGCAAAACGCCGCGGAACTGCAAGAGGCCGAAGACCGCTATCTCCCGAGAGGCGCCGAAGATACCTGCGCCATCGTTCTGGCCGCTTCACGCGGCAGCGAATTGGGCGAACTCACCGAACACCAGCCCAAGACCATGGTCAAGATCCAGGGCACACCCATCCTCACCCACATCGCCGACGCCTACAACGCCGTCGGCATCAAAGACATCGTCGTCGTCCGGGGCTACAAAAAAGAAACCGTGAACCTCCCCAATCTCACCTACGTCGACAATGACGAGTATGCCGAGACCGGCGAACTCGCTTCCCTGCTCAAAGCGCTCCAGTCGCGCAAAGGCCGCGCACAGCACACCATCGTTTCCTACGGCGACGTACTGTTCAACAAATACATTCCCCAGTCTCTCTGCCAGGAGTCGGATGACTGCGTCATCTTCATCGACAGCAACTGGCGTGAACAAAGCCGCTATTCCCGACTCGGCGGCTTTGCCGAATGCAGCATCCCCAACTCCCGACGGGCCTTCAACGCCAAGGTCTACCTCAAACAGCTCGGCAACAAGATCCCCGAATCCAACACCCACGGCGTCTGGATGGGTTTCCTCAAGGTCTCCCCGGCCGCCGCCACGCTCATCACCACCATCATTACCGAACTGCTCGCGCAGCCCGGCAATCGCAAAGCCACGATTCCTCAACTGTTACAAGAACTCCTCAAGCGCCAGCAGCCCATTCGGGTCCTCTACACCGTCGGGCACTGGCTCGACATCAACAATCTGGAAGATGTGGTGCAGGCGGGAGAGTTTTAAGCACAGGAGCCACTTCCAGAACCACTTGGACTACCGTATAAACGAAGTACCGGTTATGTGAAACCATCGCCGTCGACCCAACCTCGACTGAACCATCCTGCCAGCCTTACCCCCTGTTCCCCTCGGTCCAAACCACTGCCGCCCCATACGAAGGTACTATTGTGCCGGCTGAATTCCATTCCGCATAATCCCCACTCCGGCAGACTCAACCATCCTGTCCGGATAGACAATCTCCCCTACGGAATGGAGTCTCCCGCGATGGCTGTCCGCACCACACACACCGCACCCACGTTATTCATCCTTGGTGTCCTGCTGACAAGCTGCAGCGCCCCTCCGCCTCCCGTCGCCACTCCCGCGCCGGTCAGCCAAGAGGTCCAATTCCACACCATGTGGGACGACATCTACGAACGACTCAAACCAGAGATTCAAAACGGCTCCATCATCGTGGAACGAGGAAAGGTCGGCACAACCACGCTCGCGCCAGCCGATTCACACAAGGTTCGGCATGAGGTCCGCCTCCCCTCGGCCACACAGGCGGCCCATATCGACGGCGCTCCGTTGATCATACCTGCCGACAACACCACGGACGCAGCTGCGGCACTCTCCCGTGAGGCCTCTCTCAATGAGTTCATCCGAATCCGGTTATCCGATCGGGTCCTCTTTGCATCCGGAGACGATCGCATCAGTGAAGAAGGCACCACCGTTCTCGCGCGGCTCGGCGCGATTCTGCAAGACGAGGCGAATATCCAGATAGCGATTCAGGGACACACTGACAACAAACCGATCCGAGACCGGCTCCGCCATCGATTCACAGACAATCAGGCCCTGTCTCAGGCCAGAGCCTCGAATGCCGCAGCCATATTGAAGCGCAGCGGAATCCCCCTCTCGTGGCTGACCCTCCAGTGGTTCGGTGAGAACCAACCTCTTTTGCCGAACGACTCAGAAGAGAGCCGCAAGAAAAACCGCCGCGTCGAAATCCTGATTACGCCGAAAGAACATCCGTAAGCGAATGATCGCAGAGAAACACACCGCCATGTCAGCTCCGCCCCGGTGGGTCCGCAGCATACGCGTCATACTCCTGGCACTTGCCGTCTTGGGAGTTCCAGTCGGCTGGGTCACGCTCGCATCCCCCGGCACGGAATCAGCCAAGCCGACACGACCAGAAGGCAACCAGCCTGATACCGACCCCGCAATCGCGCTGGTTCGTGAAGGCCTCGCGCTTCTGGACAAGAAGAACGCCGGAGGAGCTATCGAGGTCCTAGAGCGCGCGGTCGCCCTTGCCCCCAACCTCGTCGAGGCGCACTACCAGCTTGGACGGGCCTTTGAGGAAGCGCACAACAGCCGACGAGCCATCACAGAATATGAGACCGTCTCCACCCTATCGCCGGATCATCTGGACGCCCATTTTCAGCTCGGCCTGCTCTACGCCCAGCAAGACGACCCGAGCCGAGCCATTCAACCCTTCAGCGCGATTCTTCGCATCAATCCGCAACATCCATCCGCACGATACAACCTCGGACTCGTGCTGAAGAAAGTCGGACGACCGGATCAAGCACAACGCCATTTTGAACTCGTCCTGGCACAGAATCTGTCTCACGCTGGAGCCCATACCAATCTCGGCAATATCTGGTACGACCGGCAGGATACTCAACGTGCTGTCGCTGAATACCGGGCCGCCCTCCTTGCCGCGCCTGACCATCTCATGGCTCGCCGCAATCTGGCGATGGTACTGCTGGAACAAGGAGATGTAGACGAAGCCCTGGCCGAGTACGCCCAGGCCATGGCCGTCCATCACGGCGACCCTGCGCTGCATGCCGAGTATGCGACACTCTTGCGCCGGGCCGGACGTACGTCGGAAGCAGAACGCGAATATCGCCAAGCCCTGGCGTATCTACCGAGCACCCCGGAACAGTCTGATCGGCGGACGCAGATTGAAGCTGGCCTTCGGGAACTCTCCACCGCACAGAGTACGCAGTAGTGGCATCGCCCTCGCGGGCCGATCGCGCAAACACGGACTTCTTCTGGTGAGGAACTGCGCGTTAGGGAGTCTTTTGCTTCACCACGATGGCGCGAAGAAGCGATTCGAGCTTGGCTCTGGCATCCTCGCTCGACCCGTTCGACGTCAGCGACGCATGCAGGTCGATCCAGGTGCCCGCCTGCACCCAATGGGCATGCAGATGGGAATTCGTGATGTTGGGAACCGCACGCTCATAGGCGATCGTCTCCCAGTTGCCCAACCGGCCGAACACCACGCGCTGCGCGTCAGGGAGTCCGTTCTTCTTGGACACCGTGACCTCGTCCGCCCAGACCTTCTGGAGACCGGGGAACGCCTGGTCGGACTCGAACCATCCGGAGATGATCACCTGTTTGGCATCGTCCCGGAAATGAAAGTAGCGCGGGTTGGTGGTCGATCCTCCGATCGCACTGTTTGTCAGCGACAAACCGCCGAGAGGAAGACGCATGACCAGGCGGCTCGCCGGAACCGTGAGCACGTGTGCCTGTTCGGTCGAGGTAATCTGAAGCGCATCCGAACGCACGGAATGCTCCTGCGTCCCCGACGCACCGGTCTTCCCGGCCGTATGAGCCGCCCGCTCCAGCATCACCATCGCCTGCTGATTGACCGGATCCGACGCCTCTTGGGACAGGATCGTGAACGACACCAGCAAATCTCCCACCCGCAACATCCCCTGTTTCATTCGCTTGAATTCGCCCGGCTTCGAGTCCCGATCGGTCACCGCATAGTGGTAGCCGAGCCCGGTCGTGCCGGTCATCTCCACCACGGCCACGTCGGATTCAATCGCTTGCGCCTTGGCCTGCGACGCCGCCTGCTCTACCTTCTTTCGAATCTCCGCAGCCACCGGAAGCACCGCCCCTGAACGGTCGGACCAGATGGGCGTAAGCAATACTCGAAACGCGGCCCCGCGCTCTGGAACGAAGGCAATCGTCGGCGGAAGCCCATTCGGCGGCTGCGTGACGCTGTCTTTCCAGGAGACAGGCACATTGAGCTGGAGACTGCCGTGCTGGCCCAGCGCGTAGTCCCGGGACGCCGTCGCTTCGGCAAACGCCGTGGCTGCCGTCAGCACGACCCCGAGCACCATCACACATCGAATCACATTGCAACGCATCACTGCACCTCCAAGAAATCAGACCCTTCGCCTTTTGTCCGAGGCGGCCAACCACCAACAGTACACGAGACCAGTCCTCAAACCCAATCCTTCATTACAGGCCCACGCAGTCACATCAATTGCAGAAAGGTGGCCAGCCGCATGAAGAAGCAGAGGAACGGTGAAGCATCCTGTCACATCCGCCTCTCTCCGGATCCTCTGCGACATCGAGAGAATAGACTGTCGCCATACTGAATCACCGCGCCCACGCTCCAAACGGCCGATTGAAAACAACCGCACACCTGTACGACAATCACCACATCATTCAAATCGGCGAAAGGATACACTCATGGAAACTCCCTTGCTCGACACGCCCCCTGACAATTCGGTCCACAGCTATGTCCCGCTCGGTTATATCGCCGTCTACGATGCCCCATTGAATTGCGATTTCGCCTTCGTCGCCTACAAGGAAACAGACAAGGATTCAGGCAACTGGCGGGTGCGCATCCGCTCGACGCAGACAGTGGGAGCTGCCCTTGAAGCTCCGGCGATTGCGAGCAAGGCCAAGGAAACCGACGCTCAAGGGAAGCCGTTTTTCCTCTGGGGGTACAAGCTCGAACCCAGAGCGACCGATCAACGTCAAATCGAGTTTCGCGTGTATCAGGAAGGCGGGATACCGAAAGAAGTTGAAATCTTTATCCAGCTGAGGCAATTCGACCAGAGCGCGGACACACCGCAGAGCCTCCGTTTTCCATGGCCGGCATAACCCCGGGCCAGGCGTCAGCGTCCCTTCGCGGGCTTCACCAGCCCGCGAAACGTCACCCCATCAGGATAATGCAGGTCGTCCACCAGCCACGTCGTGCCCGATAGTTGCAGCCGGTACTCCACCACTTTAGAGCGGCCCTCCTCATCGAACCGCACAGGCACCGTCGCGCGTGAACCAACACGCAGAACGGCTCCCACGGTAAAGCTCGACGGATACTCCTGTGAATTGGTAAAGGGATCGCCATCGATCACCGGCACCTCATCCCGAGGAATAGGCCGGGCGAAATAGCCGGCGATGGCTCTCGTAAGACTTTGGGTCAACAGAGAGGCCTTCCGTGCCGCGCTGCCCTTGGTAAAGGCCATGTCTCGCGTCATATGCTGACGCAGAAGCTCAAGCACGGCCGCCTCAGGCGAGAGCTCCAGATTAGTCCGTCGCACGTGCCACACCACATGATCCAGTCCTAGAAGCGCCCCCTGCTTCGACACCAGATGATAATCGAAGGATCCGTTCAGACAGGTCATGCGCCAGGTAAGGACCGGCATGGAGGGCATGCCAAGCGCTCGGGCCGCCCGCCCCGCAGGAGCCGGAAGCCCCCCTTCAAACAGCCCTTCAGCCGGCATGACGATGAACGTATGTTGCGCCTGCTCGCAGGCCAAGGAATGAGGCGCCGTGACCGCCTTGCCCTCGACCAGAATGGCCTGTCCCGCTAACCCGGCGTTCTCCAGCACCGTGGTTCCAAGTTTTGCCCATGGCGCCACGCGACCAGATTCAATCAGCCACCGTTCCTGCGGCTGCCACGGCTCAAAAGCCCAGGCCGATTCGAACACACCGACCAACTGTAGCGCGAGCAGAGCTGTAGCCGTGCAGAAGACAACCGGCAACCACCGACCACAACCGATAGGAATTCCCAATGACACACCCTCGCCCCTTCTTAGCCCGCCCACTCAAGAGCTTTGCGCATAGAGCGGGGTTCCGAACATGAATGCCGAGAACAACGCGACTACAAGCGCGCCGTTCATGACAAACCCTCCTCTGTGAAAGACCAAAACACAGCACCCACTCATCGTTGTTTTGCCACTTTCTTCCTCTCTACCTGAACCAGATCGAATAACGGTTATGCGAGGTCTCGTACAATAGCAAAGTAGCGATCATCGGACATCTTCGTGGCACTGATTTCGACCGGAATGACAGTCCCATCTTTTCGCTGTACCAATCGGTTAAAACGCAAGGGCTTGTCATAGCGAACCTGTTCGAGGCGTTGCTGCGCCAAGGCTTTTTCTGCGGGGAGATAGGTGTCCTTCACATGAAGTTGGAGCAGCTCCTCTCTCGTGTACCCAAACATTTCACAGACCTTCGAATTCACCATCCTAAAATGTCCGTCTAGATCTAAAACAACAATGCCGTCTGAAGCCTCCTCCATCAAGAGTCGATACTGACGTTCACTTTCTTGTAGCGCCGTTTCTGCTTGCCTGCGCTCAGTAATATCTTGAGCAAACACCAGAACCCCGATCACGTTCCCCCGGGCATCACAGTAAGGCACCTTGTCCGTCTGTACCCAGCGCTTTTGGCCCGGCGACGTTTCATAGAGTTCCACAATCCCGAGTTTAGGCATACAGGAGGTAATGACGGCGAGATCATCCTGATGATACTGCTCCGCTTCCTCCGGATAGAGATCATAGGTGGATTGGCCCTCAACCTCCGCCACCGTCCTGTTGATCGATTCGGCCGCGCGGCGGTTGGCCCGCAGAATACGATTCTGTGAATCCTTGTACCAGACCATGGCGGGAATGAGATCCAGAAGGACCTGTTGCTCAATCTGCTGCTGCTGAAGCTTCGCTTCCGCCTCTTTTCGCAACGTGATGTCGCGCACAATGCCGCAGATGAACATCTGGTCGCCGAATTTCCATGTGCCGAGCGACAGCTCGATGGGAAACTCGCTTCCGTCTTTCCTTAAGCCATGCAGTTCGATCGTTGTACCAGCCAGGGGTGACACGCCGGTGGCCTGGACAGGCTCAAGCTTGAGTCGATGACCCTCCCGGTATCGGGTCGGTATGATGGCGGTCCACGACTGCCCCAGAATCTCACCCTCTGCATGGCCGAAGAGCCGTTCGGCAGCAGCATTCCATGAGACAATCTTGCCGTCGCCGTCGGCGAGCACAATCCCGTCCGGCGCCGTCTGGACAACATGGCGAAACTGCGCTTCACTCCCACTCAGAGCTTGCTCGACATGGATCATCTTGAGCACCAACTTCCGCACCTCGACCGCTTGACGGAGAATGAATTTGAGCTCATCCCGGTTGTAGGGTCTGGTGATATAGGCAAAGGCGCCCCGACGGAGGGATTCCACGGTGTGACTTTCCTGCGCGGATGCGGTGAGGACAATGACCGGGAGGAGAGGGTCCAATTCCTCCAGTCCCCGAAGGACCGCGAACCCGCTTAGATCCGGCAGCCCCAGATCCAAAATCACGGCCCCATACGAACCCTGTTCGGCTTCATGCAGCGCCGCCCGTCCCGACATCACAGTGCGCACTGTATAACCGAGATGACGAAGATGGTCCTCAAGAGCCAGGCAGAGATCCGGATCATCGTCCGCAATGAGGATGGAAGAAACGTGGGGAGGAACGCGCTCGACGTTCATGGTTTCACCGAATGCGGGGTGAATCGGGAACCAGCATGATTGTGAACGGATCGCTCCCAGGAAAGCAATCGGGGCTCAAAGCAAACAGTTTCTGCGCTTCTTCTATTCCTCAAGCGTTACGAAATACGGAGGGTCAACAACTACGCCCACAATCTCCGAAAAACGCTTTATTCTGACTCCCCTTCAAGATCTCATCTGCGAAGAGACCAGCTAACTCAGCAGCCAAATATTTACTCACATCTATTTGCCTACTTAGTCTATCTAGGTCCTTTAATACCTAGCTATAGGGTCTTCTATCACTGACCGAACGAGGGGCTCGTATTGGCTCCAATCTAGTGGTACCGTCCGCCCCCATCTAGAACGTTCAATCACAACGAGGCTCTACATGATCAAAGATTTTGTTCTCTGTGCCCGCGCGGTGGAGAAGAACAAATTCCTCTCTGAACCAGGACCATCCTTCCCTCTGCTTGCCACTCGAAGCACTTTCGTTTCTTCTGAACAGTCGAAGTGGTCCCTCCCACATCCTCATAACCGCAAGGCAATGGGTGAATCAGTTCAGGGCCAATACAGCATCCATTTGGATTCACCAGACGAGTCCACACCAGAGCACAACTCGATTATTCGCAAGAAAAACACAATTACACGCGACGGCATTTGCTTTGCTAACTCACGCAGCACAACCAGACGGTGAACTCAGCAAAGAACCCCGATCAATCGTATCAGGAGAACACGTCGGCGTTGATCATCACCATGAGCCAATTCGAACCAGCAACAGGATTCCTATTCACATCTTACTTTGCTTGCACGCGGACAACACTGCTCAACTCCGCATTAAGAGGATCGTGACAGCAGCAACAGTCAACAAATGGTTCCT
>NZ_OUNR01000003.1 GCF_900403705.1 Nitrospira lenta
CATGATCTCGTGGTTATGTCGTACACACATCTGCGACTTCTAGTGCTGTGTTCAGAGCTCTACTGCCTGAGGGTGTTCCGGGTATCCGGATCCAGAGTAGCACACTCAGGACCCGGGTGGCCCGGCCTCCACATCGAACTCTACACCTTGATCTTAATGTGCTCGCCTTTGAGCCACTTGATCATGAACTCGTTTTCCTGACCCGGCGTGAAGCCGGTCCGAACCGGTTCCCACGGACCGCGTGCCCCGATGCCGCCGTCTTCCGCCTTGGTGATGCGGATGAGACATTCCTTCGGGACCGTGTTGATCGCGTGGTGGTCGACCTGATAGCCCCACTTAAACTTCCAGGCAATCGCGTGCTTGCCCGGGAGTGAGTCGGTTTGGTGCATCGGCATCAACCAGTTCCGGGTAAAGGACTGTTGGGCCCCATACCGGAAGTTGGATTGATAGCCGGTGTCCACCGCGATGGCGCGTCCGTCCGGACGTGTCTCGTGGCCCTTCACCGACTTCGGCGTCGACACGTACGGGGCATGCTTTGCCATCGTGACGTGGTACGGATAGGAGGGGTTGTACTTCGCCCGGATCATCAACCGCGCCACCTTGTAGTACGGATCCGAGGGCTTCCAGCCGCGATACGGCCGGTCCACCGGGTTCCCGTCCACATAGACGTAGTCGCCGTCGTTGATGCCGCGGTCTTTCGCGGCCTGCGGGTTGATGTGCAACTGGTGTTCGCCGACCCCTGGCGTCCGCTTGTCCATGCGGTACGGATCGCCGAAGTTCGACTCATAGATCTGCACCCAGTCATTCACCGACCACTGGCTGTGCACCCGATGCCGGGTCTTCGGGGTGACGCAGTAGAACTGGTACCCTTTTTCCCACAACGGGTTGCTGTGCCGCTTGATCTCATCCCACGACAACTTGATGTTCCGAACGGTCTTGTCATCGTGATGTTGCGCCGTGATCGGAATCCCGTAGTCATCCGGACGAACATAGGGGTTCGTCGTAAAGATGGCGTTGGGCAAGTACGCGGTCGCTTCCGGTCCCTCACGGTGAGAGATGAAGTTTTCGCCGTACTCGATGGCTTCCGGTTCCACCCGGTAATTTTCATACCGGCCAGACCTCGTCCACATCGGCTTGCTTTCGTTCGTCTCCTCCCAGAACGGATGTCTGGGATAAGTACGAACCATGACCATCCAGCCCTTTTCCGACTTCAGCATGACGTCTGCTGAATAGCCGTAGAAGGTCGAGGAGGCATCGAGCATCCGCTGCGCATAGACGTCCACGCGGTTGGTATAGACCATCGCGAAGTAGTCCTTCATGCGCTTGTCGCCGGTCATCTCCGACAATTTCGCCGCCACGCCTGCGAAGGTATCGAGGTCGTTGCGCGTGTCGTACAAGGGACGAATCCCGCCCTTCCAAATCTGCACCCACGGATTGGACACCGTCACGGTCATTTCCGGATAGGTGAACTCCATCCAGGAGTTACAGGCAAAGGCGATATCGTTGTGGTTGACGTCCGAGGTCATCTCGATATCCTGCGTGATCAGGGTCTCGATGTTCGGATCCACGTTGCGCACCATGTCGTAATGGTGCTTGGCGTTGTTCAAGACGTTCACGTTCACGACCCAACGGAATTTGCTGGGCGTGGGCATGTGCGTCTTGCCCGTGAACACTTTCCGGCCATACTTCGGCGTATTGACGATCAAGGCGGTGTCGCCGTGGTTCCAATAGCCGACCTCTTCGCCGTAGTAGTACGACTTGGTCTTGATTTCCTTCCCGTGCGCGTTCGGATCCGTCGTGATGTTGAACGGATCTTCTCCGGTGTGCACGGCCAGACCCGCGCCGGACCAGGGGGTGGCGGTCCATGTTCCGGCTTTGTAGTTACCGGCCCATGTATGCTGTCCCGTTCCGAACTTACCGACGTTCCCGGTGATGATGAGCACCATCGCGGCTGCACGTCCGGTCGAAGTCATGTGGAAGTAGTGACAGACACCTTCACCGTTGTGGATCGCGGCCGGCTTGATCGTGCCTGAGTCGCGGGCCCACCGGACGATGAGGTCCTTCGGGGTCCGGCAAATCTGATGCGTGGTATCCAGGTCGTAGTCCTGGAAGTGCACCAGATACATCTGCCACACCGGCATCACGTCGATCTCACGACCGTTGAGCAGCTTCACACGGAACGTGCCGTTGAGGGCTGCGTCGATACCGCTGTTCGTATAGTGCCATCCCACCTGCTCACGATGGAGAGGTATCGCCGCCTTTTTATTGAGATCCCAGACCATCATGCCGCCGAGCCGTTCGATCTGCTCCGGCTTCAACGATTGCATGCGGCCCGAGTAGCTCTTCGAGAAGTCGGGGAAGGCATAGTCCTTCACCACATCCCGCGGATCCAGATACTGCAACGTATCCGTGCGAATAAGGATCGGAGCATCGGTAAAGGACTTCAGGAAGTCCATGTCGTGCATGTTTTCATCGACGATGATCTTCATCGCCCCGATGAACAAAGCACCGTCTGACTCCGGACGCAGCGGCATCCAGTAGTCGGCACGATAGGCGGTCGGATTGTATTCGGGCGTGATGACGACCACACGGGCGCCGCGCTCGATACATTCCAACTTCCAGTGCGCTTCCGGCATCTTGTTTTCGACGAAGTTCTTACCCCAGCTGGTGTTCAGCTTGGAGAAGCGCATGTCGGACAGGTCGATGTCGGACCCCTGCGCCCCGGACCACCAGGGCTGGGCGGGGTTCTGGTCGCCGTGCCAGGTGTAGTTCGACCAATACCGGCCGCCCTGCGCCTGTTCCGGGCTCACCTTCCGAATCCAGGTGTCCAACAACGCGTTGATACCACCGTTCATGCGGGTGTTGCCCATCTTACCGAGAATACCGAGCACCGGCATACCAGCGCGATGCTTGAAGCACCGGGTCCCTGCGCCCTTCATCATTTCGATCATTTCCGGAGCATAGCCCTGCTCGCGGAGACGACGCGCACCGGCCTCACCGCTATACCGCGTGGCAATGATCACCATCGCCTTGGCCGCATAGGTGAAGGCCGTATCCCAGGACACGCGGAGCATGTCGTCTAGGAAGCGACTGTCAAACTTGTATTTCCGCTTGGTGTCTGGCGTCAGCTCGGGGGAACCGTCGTCCACCCACGCCTTCCAGCCTTTCCGCATCAACGGACCCTTCAAACGATAGGGGCCGTACACGCGGCGATGGAAGGTGAACCCCTTCAAGCACATGCGCGGATTGTGCGCGAACGTGCCGCGGTTGCCGTAGAGGTCTTCATAGGTTTGGTGGTCGTAGTTCTGCTCGACGCGCATCACCACACCGTTCCGGACGAAGGCCCGAATACGGCAGGCATGCGTATCGTTCGGCGAACAACACCACGTAAAGGATGAATCGTACCGGTATTGGTCGTGATAGACACGCTCCCACGACCGATCCGGGTAGTCACCCAGCGGGTTCCCGACTTCGATGACCGGCTGCAGCGCGGTCAACGCCAGGACCTTGTCGGCCACCGCCACCGCGGCAACCGTTCCCGCAGAGACTTTCAAAAACTGTCTGCGTGATAAAAACATGAAGGATTTCCTCCTTGCCAAAATGAATAAGTCGGATGAGCGCTTATAAGCTCGCCGCATGGGCTTTTTGCACCTCCTTTCATGCACCACGCCCGACTAGTCCTTATATGGCATGGTGACCATGCGGCCCTATCGAAGCGCGCAAATTCCATGCCGATTGGCCACTAGCAACCAGTGCCGTCAACGTCTTGAATTTAAAGAACAGCGCTTGAATATCACCTCAACGACGTCGCGAACTGTCGCGATAAATCGCGAAGACGCCGCGAGAATTGAGTGTGCGCGATGCTTGGGATTGCCCGGCGCATAAAAAGAACGGCCGCAGAACCAACCCACAGCACAGACGCCTGGCTCGCAATCTCCCAGTGCCGATGCAGGGAGAGACGGCGGTCATTCGACCCCAGTTCTACGCCAACCTTTCGGGCGCCAGGCACTCTGTCCTTTGGATCGAACATACGGCTGCCAATCGGCCAAGTCGGCAATGATGCAGGACATTCGGTTTGCGCGTATCACGGGATCGTCCATGAATCCGCAGTTGATACACCGATATCCCTGGAGTGATGACCAAGCCTTCTCCTTGTCGAGTTCGGCTACGATTTCGTTGTCAGGGATCAGCAATCCGCCGCATCGAGGACATGCCATGAGAGGCCTCCTTTCCTGCCGTCGATAGCCAGTTCCTTCTGCTGCACCTCGCGATTCATCTCGGCTTGCATCTACGTGTCAGGGCACGAGCTTCAGAAGACTGGGCGGCGCGACCCCGCTGTCAGATTTCTGCACGAAGTCACGCTGTCAGTGATGGGGTCATTGCCACGCGATGCTCCGAACTCGCGCACAGGCAGATGCGATGCGGTTCTGCACACACGAGACATAGTCTTATCGCTATGACCGCAAGCCACGTGCCAGTCTTCCCAAGCATGCGTCCGAGTGAAAACTTTCCGCGACTTTCAAGGGATCGAGCCAAGTTCTGCGTGAACTTGCATCGGAGGATCCACTGCTGATGCAGCTCGAATCGTGACCGCTCACGGTTTTTCGCGAGCGGCCGACGGTGTGACGATCGGAGGATTAATTATGAGGGGAAGACTTGATCAGGCGGAGAGGACACGGAGGGACGGGATAGCCCTAACTTCTTCATTCGACTACGCAGCGTACTAGGATTCACGCCCAATCGGGCAGCGGCACCCAACGGACCATAAATCCGCCAAGCCGCCCATTGGAGAGCATCGAGAATGTGCCGGCGTTCTGAATCTTGCAACGTCACCGGCCGTTCAGGAACGACCGTCTGCTTGAGGCTGGGAGCCAGCACGCGTTCGTCGATTTCCACGACATGCGTCGTCGCAAGAATGGCCGCACGCTCAACCACATTCTGCAATTCACGAATATTCCCAGGCCAGTCATACCGCGCCAATCGTGGGATCGCCGCCCCATCAAACATAAGGTTGCTGCGGGTCAGCTTGGTCTTGCAAAGTTGAAGAAAATGTTCAGCTAAAAGCGGAATGTCCTCTCTGCGATCGCGCAACGGGGGAATCACAAGAGGAAACACCGTCAGCCGGTAGTATAAATCTGCTCGAAACCGTCCCTCGGAGACGGCTTGCGCAAGATCGACGTTGGTTGCGGCAATCAGGCGGACATCCACCCGGATCGATTGCGTGCTCCCGACCCGATCGACTAATTGATCTTCCAACACCCGCAACAGCTTGGCTTGGACCGACAACGGCATTTCTCCGATTTCATCGAGAAAAAGCGTCCCTTCATGCGCCAGCTCAAACCGGCCGTGATGCCGCTGCACGGCACCGGTAAAAGCGCCCCGTTCATGTCCGAATAATTCACTTTCGACCAGACCGCTCGGCAGCGTCGCGCAATTGAGTCGCACAAACGGTTTCTTCCGCCGCAAACTGCCCTCGTGAATAGCGTGTGCGACCAACTCTTTTCCTGTGCCGGTCTCGCCCATGATCAGCACCGTCGAAGGAGTCGCGGCGACGGCCTCAATCTGGGTCAGTACCGTACGAAACTCGTCGCTTTTGCCGACCAGGAGTCCGAAATTGCATTTCTGCTTAATTTCTTCGGTGAGATAGGCGTTCTGCTTGGTCAGTTGCAGGCTCAACCGTGTCAGCTGCTCGTAGGCTTGAACATTCTCAATCGCGAGACCGACCTGAATCGCGATCTGGCGTAAAAACTCCAAAGTCACGGCATCCGGCTGGCCCGATGCGATACTCCCGATGTTGAGAGTGCCCAGACACCCTCCGCGCACAAGCAGCGGAAGATTCACCATCCGTCCAAGCCCCTCCTTGGCGTAGAACTGATCCTCTAAGAAGACTTGTTCCTGCTGGAGATTCGGTCGAACATGAACCTCACGGTTGTCATAGACCCATCCCACCGCACTGCCGCTTCGTGGAATAACGATGTCCTGTTTGAGAAACCGTTTCGGCAAACTGGTCTCCAGTGCATGGAACCGAAAGCCGTCATCCTCCGAGGCGTATAACATGATCCCGGCTCGTTCCCACGCCACAACCTCTTTGATATGCTGCGTGCATACTTGCCAGAGACTATCCAGTTTGCGCTGGGAGTTCAGCACGTTCGTGACTTCCAGCAATGCGTGATACCGGCGATCAACGGGAATCATAGCTGCCGACTCTTGCATGAGAACTCCGTCATGACAGAGAATTGTAAGAACAACCCATTGGGTTATCGTACAGTGAATCAGAGAACACTATAGTAACACGATATTTATCCGCAACCTTCGCCGGCAATTTCTGCACTCCTACGTGACCCTCACCTGCTCCAGAATGCGTAACAGACACCCCTATTAGAGGAACACCCTCTTAATAAGAGCGGTGGCTTCGGTTGTTCATCATGTGGAATGTATCCTTGCGACGCCCTCTTTCCCAACACGATGCCCCTCATGATGGATTTCCGGTGAGCGCAGGGAGCGCAGAATAAAGATGCCGAGAGTACCACGCAATGGATTTCTGGCACATCGGGAGCAAAGCCGAACCCATCAGGAATCTCGGCAAAAGGAATGAGGCGCACAAGCCAGCAGGGGGAAGATAGGGACACGCCTTCCCTCATCGCGAGACAAGGCGCGTCCCACTTCCGCTAGAACTTTGCGGGGAACTGCTGGGCCAAGGCACCGGTCAAGGTATCTGCCACAACATAGATGTGCTTCTTCATGCCGGTCCAGGTCTCTGCCTCCTGAGCATACTCACCGGTTTTCAACTGCTGAAACTGTTGGATGTGGTGTGCCGCATGAGCCATCAAGAGTCCCATCACGGCGTCTTTCGGCAGATAGGGATTGGCGCTGCTCAGGAACGCGGAAATCTCTCCGGCATTGGCGGTGAGCGCCTTGACCGCCGCCTCCTGCTGCGCGGCATTACCCGCCACAACTGCGTCAAGATCGTCGCGGATCGCCCCGTAGTGCCCGGCCAACAGACTGAATAACTTGTCCGCTGCCGGCTTCCCGTAAAATGGTTCGATGGATTGGGCTATCTGCTGGGCATTCGCCACCACGGATTTTTCAGCACTTTCACGGGCCGCGACATTCTTATCCATCGTGGCGACGGCCACGTTGCGGATGCCGAGAATATGACCGAGCCAGAGATCGCGCAACACCGCCTTCGTATCGGCGATCTTGGCCGGCGACGCGGAGACTACGGGAGCCTGAGGCGTCGTGCAGGCGACCGAGATGAGGATGACACCGAGGACGAACAAGGCACGAAACGAGCGAACCATACGAAACCTCCTGGTTGGAAACCCTAGAATGCCTGACCGGGCCCGAGACTACTGACCCATGAGATAGTTTGTCAATATATATATGTTACAAGCATATCAATAGCCAATTTGGCTAGTTTTCTGTATACTTCACTCGGAGGTTTGCACGATGCGGACACAGGGTTCCCGGCGAGACCAGCTCCTGCGATTACTCCTGGAGAAAAAGACCGGTCGCACGATCGATGAGCTCGCGCGCGGGCTCCACGTGTCGCGCAATGCCGTTCGCCAGCATCTCACCTCCCTCACCGCAGAAGGGCTCGTCACGAAAGGCCCGGTGCAAGCGACCGGAGGCCGGCCGGAACAACTCTACATACTCAGCGCGGAAGGCCATGAGGGATTTCCCCGCAAGTACTCGTGGTTTTCCGAGTTGCTTTTAGACTCGCTGAAATCTGAAAAGGGAGAGGCCGCGTTGATCGCGCGGTTTGAAAAACTCGGAGCACAGGTCGGCGCGCAGTTACACCATGCTCACCATCTTCCGGGCCCTGCCGCTGAACGGATTACCCGCCTGGCGACGGCGATGCACGAACTCGGCTATGAGGCGTCATCAACGGCGGCCACCGGCCGGCAGCTCCCGATGATCGAGGCATCCAATTGCGTGTTTCACCACCTCGCCACCCGCTTTCCTGAAGTCTGTCATTTCGATCTGGCCCTGCTTTCGACCTTCGTCGGACGCCCGGTCGAGCATGATGAATGTATTGTCCGTGGCGGCCATCTCTGTCGATTCAAATTCAAGCCCGCATGAGCCGCGTTCATTACTTCTGCGCTGCAAGTTTGACCGCAAGATTCGGATAGTCCCCGGCCCTGGTCAGGCGGTATCATGATCCATGACGTTCGATCTCACAGGAGACCTGGCTGCCGTGGATCCTCTCGCAGCCTGGCACGCGGTACTGAATCGTGACCGCCAATTCGATGGACGCTTCGTCTATGCCGTTTCCTCCACTCAGGTCTACTGTCGCCCTTCCTGCCCATCTCGCCGTCCGGCCCGCCACCGCGTGAGCTTCTTTCCATCGCCGCAACAGGCAGAAGCCGCGGGCTTCCGTGCCTGCCGGCGTTGCCGACCTCAATCTACTCAGGGCTCCTTGCCGGACCAGCGAATCGAACAGGCCCGTCAATACCTGGACGACCATGCAGATGAGACGGTCACGCTCCGTCGATTAGCCGATCACGTCACACTCAGCCCGTTTCACTTACAGCGAGCCTTTCAACGCACACTGGGCCTCTCACCCAAGGCCTATCAGGATGCTAAGCGCATCGAACGATTTACCGCCTTACTGAACCAGGGCGCCAGTGTCACGCATGCGACCTACGCCGCAGGCTTCGGTTCCAGCAGTCGCGTTGCGGAACGCGTGTCGGACACACTCGGAATGACACCGTCCGCCTATCGATCGGGCGGCAAAGGTGTGACCCTGCGCTATACCACGGCACGCACAGCGGTCGGACGAGTGTTGATGGCCGGAACGGAACGAGGGGTTGTCTCGGTGAGTCTGGGAAAAAGTGACGCAAGCCTGCTTGCCTTACTCCACGATGCGTACCCACAGGCCACGCTCTCCCGCGATCAGAACGGATTGAAGCGACAGATGCAGGCCCTGCTCCAGTGCCTCAACGGCAGGCCACTCTCAGATGCGCTGTCACTGGATATGCAAGGAACGGCTTTTCAGCGGAAAGTCTGGAAGGCGCTTCAGGATATTCCTCGCGGATCGACCCGAACCTATCGTGAGATCGCACGGGAAATCGGGCAACCGACGGCCGCCCGCGCCGTAGCCAGAGCCTGCGCAACCAATCCAGTTGCCATCGTCATCCCCTGCCATCGTGTTGTGCGGGAAGGCGGCAACTTGGCTGGCTATCGTTGGGGGCTTGAAAGGAAGAAACAGCTCCTGGCGCTCGAACGAGAGCGCCAGGATATCTGACGAGACAGGCATCCGATCAACCTGAGCTGAACACGGGATGAGTCGAGCGACTCACACCGTAGATTCAAAGCACCTCGCCGTACTACGAGTCACAACAACCGGCTCCTATTGACAGGCGACGGTCAGCGCCTGTTTGCTGGCAGCCGCCAGTTGCTCCAGGTCGCGAGCCTTTGCCCGATAGGTTTGCGCCGCCGTCAGCAGTCCACTCTTCACAAACCCTTTCGGGTCAACGTATTCACTCTGTACTGCGGCTCGTCGTTCATACGTGGCCGCTTCCGCATAGTTGGCTTCAGCCTGATCGCAATACGACTGTGCCGTCTCATGATGCGCCTGCGCCCCGACCGCTTCCTGAGCACCGGCGATCGCCTGGGACGCGATTCCGGAACAGCCGAACAAGACAGCGCTGAATAGCATGACGCCACCCATCACCGTAGACCGCCGATTGTCCAACTTCATGTTGTTGCTCATCACATACCTCCGTAGGTTACGTCCGCCTTTGAGCTGAACCCTTAAGTGCAGCATACCGCCACGTCGGTACTGGCACTAGACGGTAGATACCGTATGGAAGCGCGAGCATTTTCCTTGGGTGGCACCAAGGGATTCCCTTGGTATGTGAGAAAGAAGAACCGTAGAAAGAGAGGGGGAGTGCCTTAGGAATCTACCGCAACCAGACCGCTGCGAATCGCATAGCGAACGAGCCCGGCGACATCGTGAATCTCCAATCGCCGCATCAATTCTGCGCGGTGCCCTTCTACCGTTTTGACGCTCAAATCGAGCTTGCCCGCAATTTCCTTCGTGGACCCGCCTTCGGCGATCAACTTCAACACTTCACACTGCCGCGGAGATAACACCGCGCCTTTGTTCTGCGCCGTCCCCTGCCTGAGATAGTCGTCCACTACCTTCTTGGACACACTAGGCGCCAGATAGGTCTCTCCCCGCATGACCGCCTTGAGAGCCAACTCCAACTCAGGCGGCTCGGCTCCTTTCAAAAGGTACCCGGAAGCACCGGCCCGGAGCGCTTGGCGGACATACTCTTCGTTGGAATGCATGGAGAGAATGATGACCCGCACCTGTGGCCACGATGCCGTGATGCGGGCAGCCGCCTCGATGCCCGAAAGACCGGGAAGGGCGATGTCCATCAACACTAGATTGGGTCGATCTCGCTCGACCAGCTTGATCGCGTCAGGCCCGCTTCCGGCTTCGGCAACAACCTGTACCCCCTCAAAGCTCTGGAGCAGCGCGCACAGTCCGGCTCGAAAGAGGGCATGATCGTCAACCAACAGAATCCGCACCGCCTTTGAGGTGGCTCGCATACTCCCCCCTCTCCTTCAAACGGCTTCGTCGAACGGAATCATCGCCGACAGCTTCGTGCCCTTCCGCTTTTCCGAACTGATCTCAAATTGCCCGTTAAACGCCCTGATTCGTTCTTGAATTCCGATTAATCCCAGATGCGACCGTTCTCCGGAAACCCGCAACACTTCGTTGGGAGAAAATCCGATGCCATCGTCTTCGATGACCAGCTTGACGCCTTTCTTGATAGGCCGCAGCGTGACGGCCATCCGGCTCGCCTTGGCATGCCTCAGGATATTGGTCACGCCTTCTTGGACAATCCTAAAGCAGGCCACCAACGCATCAGGAGACAACCCCCGAGGGATGGCCACGGAATCGACCTCCGTTCGAATCCCGGCCCGCTCGCCCTGCTTGCCGACATACCACCGCACGGCGGAGGCCAATCCAAAATCGTCAAGCATGGACGGACGCAAATCGAGCGCCATGTCGCGCACGCGCGCGACCGTCTGATCGATGATCATAAAGCTGTCGTTGAGAGAGGCGGTTTGGCGTGTCGAATCCGTGGTTCTCTGAATCGCCTGCAAATTCACTTTGAGCGTCGTAAAGGCTTGGCCGATTTCATCATGCAGATCGAGCGCCAACTGCCGCCGCTCTTGCTCCTGCAAGCGCATCGACTGTTTGGACAGCGCTTGCAGCCGCTCATGAGCCACCAACAGCTCCTCTTCCGCCCGGCGTCTGGTCAAATAGGAGGCACAACTGTCGGCCAATGAATTGATCAGATCCCGCTCCTCTGCGAGAAAGGGCCCTTCGCTTTCCGGCGGACGTTTCGCCCGATAGACCACCTCAAGCTTCCCGCGGCGTCCGTCGGGCGTCGTAAAATCAGCCCGCTGTATCCACGCCGTCCGTCTGAACCCGGCGGTAGGGAACCGCATCCCGTCAACCGTCAAGCAGGCTTCGGTCACCTCGGGATACTGCCACGCAGGAGGAATCAGCGAGACAATTTCACGCAACACGCTCGATACTGGCTTGACGTTGTCCTGCATCAAGCGAACGGTGCGATGCAGGGCGCTGAGCTCCTTCACCCGTTCAACGAGCAAGTGCGCCACCCCCCCGCGCGTCGAGTGGATGGTCTCAGCCTTCTCCGTGCGCGGTTTCTTCAACCCTGCGCCGGCGGCGGAACGAGCGCCTCTTTCAACCGGTCGCGGCAGTCGTTTCGATCTGCGCTTCGATGAATTCATGCTCCCCTTTCAAGCACGTCAGATCGACGCCGACGGCAAGCGTATTCGCAGGGCGGCCCCACATCTCGTCCTACGTTACGCTCACGGCCTCTCCGGAGCTCCACAGGTTGTCGGGCTTCAGAAAAGTGAGCATGCGCGCGGCAATGACCGGATAGCCAATGCGACTCGGCTACGGCGTGGCATCCTGGAATGCGCGCACTAAGTCAGAGACCGACAGCACGCCGATGACGGTACCGTCGGCAGTCACCGGTAAATGCCGGATCCCTTGTTTTTTCATCAAGGCCATCGCCTCGGATAGGGGTTCGTCTTCCTCGATCGTGACGAACGATTTGCTCATGCAGGCTGATACCGCCGTCGTATTTGGATCGAGCCCTTTCGCGACGGCTTTGCGGCTGAGATCGGCGTCGGTGATGATCCCGATGTAGCGGGAGCCGTCATCCACCATCAACGAGCCTACTTTATGCTTCAGCAACAGCTTCCCGGCTTCCTTTATCGTCGCCGCGCGATGGATACTCCGCACGTCATGCGACATATAGGCCTCCACGGTCGCGCGCAACCCTCCCTTCCCGTGACGGCTGCTTTCCCGCGTCGCCTGCACCCGGCGACGCAACTCCAAATCAGCCAGACAACTGGCGAGCACTTGGCGGCGCTGCTGAAGCGTTTCCCGCTCCACATCGTGCATCCCGCTCTCTTGGGCCTCTTCCGGGAGCATGATCGACTCCCCGCTCTTCGCGTAAAAGTAGGCTTCGGATTCTTCCGATGCGGCGCCGAACACCTGTCCGATCAGATCCTCGGCGGCTTCGTCAAAGTCTTCCAATGACGCGGTTCCTCGCTTGCGCGAGAGAAACGGCTGGAACTTCACGAGCATCTGTTTGACGCGCTCAATATATCGATCAAGAATATCGCTGCGTGTTAAGCCTGTACGAACTCGCTTTGGCATAAGGTCCCTCCTGCGTGATACGCGAGGATATCCCATGCGCGGCACAGCCTCAAGCCTTCCCCTACGCCGCGGGCGAAATATTCGTTTCTTTACCCGCCAGCACTTTCCTGGCGCCTCCGCCGCGGACGCGGTGCATTTTCTCTCGCGTGTGATACGGCAACAGGCCTTCGAGCACTGCCGGAAGCTTGTCGCAGGGTACATCTTCCATAATCTTGAGGGCCAGCTTCGGATCGGGCCCCGAGCGGCCGCCGATGTAAATATCGACGGCCTCGACGACCTTTCCGTCGATTTTTGCTTTTTTCCCCAATAACCCCACATCGGCGACCAAGTGATTGCCGCAGCTCGCGGGACAGCCGGACCAGTGCATGGTAATCGGCTTGAGCGAAGCGCCTAGCCGTCCTTCAAGCGCCTTGGCCACCGCAACTGCCCGCCCTTTGCTTTCGATCACCGCCAGATTGCAGTAGTCACTGCCGACACAACTGACCAGGCCTTTATAGAGGGCGGAAGGATTGTAGGCGAATTGTTTCAAGAGCGGCTCATCCGCCAGATCTCCGACGGTTCGGTCGCTGATATTGGGGATGATCAATGCTTGACTCGGGGTAATCCTGATCTCCCCGTTGCCATACTTCTCCGCCAAGCTTAGGATTTTCACGAGGTCCGCCGCTTTGACCCGCCCGACCAACACCTTCAGTCCCGCATAATTCATCCCCTGTTGCCGTTGACGGAAAATCCCGACATGGTCCTGCTCACCCGCCTTCCGGGCATCTATTCCGGCAGACGCGAGTCGTTTTCCCACACGGGCTTCCACTTCGGCACGGAATCGGGCTTCGCCCCATTCCTCGATCAGGAACGCGAGACGGGCTTGAGTGCGGCTCTCCCTCGGCCCATGATCGCGGTAAATTCCCAGAATCGCGCGGCAGACATCCAGCGCCTCGGAGGGATTGACGAACACGTCCAGCGGCGTGGCGATCCGGTACCCGCCCGATCCCAGCTTGCCACCTACGAGCACATTGAATCCCACGCAGCGATCATGTCCCAAATCGTAGTGCGCCGGTACGAGCGCCAGATCCTGCGTTTCCATATGCACGCAGTTATGCGGGCAGCCGGTCACCGCGACATTCAGTTTGCGCGGCAAATTAGAGTAGGCCGGCTTGCCGAGAATCTCCTCGTTGATCGCCCGCACCAGCGCCATGGTCTCGACAACCTCATCCGGGTTGAGGCCGGAAATGGCACAGGTCATAACGTTGCGAACATTGTCCATCCCGGTTTGCATGGAGGTCAGCCCGACCCCGTCCATCTTGGCAAAGACCGCCGGCACGTCTTCGATCTTGATGTTCCGGAGCTGCACTTGTTGTCTGGTCGTCAAGTCCAAGACGCCATTGCCATACGTCGAGGCAATCTCCGCCAGAGCCCGCAATTGATACGATGTGGTCTGACCTCCGGGAATCCGCACCCGCACCATGAAGAACCCAGGCGTCGGGTTGCGCAAAAAGAGGCCGCACCATTTGAGCCGCTGGATATCGGCCTCAGGAATCGCTTCCCACCCAGTCGTCGCGTAGTGAGCGATCATCTCCCGCACCGTTAATCCATCGCGCTCCGTCTTGATCGCCTCGATCTTGTTCATCCCGTCCTCCTCACGGCCTAGTGAATTAACTCTACGCGGTATCCGGTGACCTCTCGTACCAATCGCACGATCCCCGCCCGGCTCCATCGATCGACGGCGAGAAACACCTGCGCCTCACAATCGCTCCCCAGCACGCCGGCAATATCGTCGAGCCTCAGCGTGCGTCGGGCGCGGAGTAGATCGCCGAGGGTCTGTTCCAGTCCCACGTGTGTCCGATCGCCGGTTCGTTCCATGTTCATCGCCGCCTCCTTTCCTTCGTTCCGTCCACACCATAACGCCGGCACCCCGGCGTCGCTCCTACTAGAAGGTCTTATATTCAAGCCACTTCCCGTTCAGCGTAATCTTGCAGCGGGCTTCGCCCTGACTGCCGGTCACCTTTTCCATATCAAGCGTGAAGTCGATCGCGCTCATGATGCCGTCACCAAACATCTCGTTCGCTTGCTCACGCATCGAATCTCCATAGACTCCGATGATTTCCAGCAGTCGGTACTTAAAAGGATCGGTCGCATTCGGGAAATCGGCCCGCACCGGAAACTTGCTGAGCGACGCGGTCAGATCGGCATCCAGGCCGATGAGATCACCGATCTTCTTGGCTTCATCGGCCGTGAACTTATGATTCCCGTTCAACGCCGCCGAGACAAACGTCGGATTCTTCCCCACCGTTTTGGCGATGTCGGCAATCGTCACCTTCTTGGCCAACCGCTTCTCCTTGATCGCCTTTCTGATTTCATCCTTCGACATGGTCACCATCTCCTTTTTAAAATTAAAAAGTTTACGCCCCAAGAATCCTGACTCTCCCGCTCTACGACTGCGCCGCCACCGACACGGCCGGCACCGGAACGGCGACCGGCTCCGCGGCTTCGACCCGATAGGGACTCACAAGCCAATAGAGTCCTCCGACGAACAGTCCGCCGCCGACTACATTGCCCAGCACGACAAAAAACTGGTTATACCAAAAACCCGCCCAGGTCACGGCAGCCTCATGCGGCATGAACAGCGCCATGCCCAGGAACGATTGATTGGCAATGCTGTGCTCAAACCCAATCCCGATAAAAGCGAACAGACACCAGAAAATCAACATGATCTTCGCCGCGTCACTGCTGGTCCGCCCCGCCGTCCAGACCGCCAGACAGATGAGCCAGTTACACAGGATGCCGCGCACAAACAACTCCCAGGGTCCCAGCGACATCTTCACACCGGCCACGCGTTGAATCATCTCAGCCGCCGGCCCCTTGGCAAACACGCCCGATTCCACTACCAGCCACGCCAGCGCCAGCGAACCCGCCAGATTCCCCAGCCATGCCCAGAAATTGATCCGAAACACTTGCCCCCAGGTGACGCTGCCCGAAAGCCCGCCGATCACCCCGATCATGTTGTTGCCGGTGAATAGCTCTGAGCCGGCGAAGATCACCAGCGTCAACGCAATCCCGAACGAGGCGCCCATGACGAGTTTCACCGCCGGCGATCCGGCGGCAGCCAGCGGCGCGCCCAGGCTAACGATCAGCGCGATCCCGAATCCCAGATAGATGCCGGCCATGGCCGACAGAACGAGATAGCCCATCGGCGATGAATCGAGAAACCCGAGCTTCTTCTTCGCGACTCCCGCAATCCGTTCATGATCTGCATGATGCATGGTGCCCTCCAGGTTAAGCCGGCCGCCGCCTGTCCGAAAAACACAAAAGGCGTCCCCCTCCCTCACGGGAGAAGGACGCCTTTGTCCACCTCACGACAGGTCTGCCGCGACCTGCCTCTATACGCAAGGCTTCGACGAAGAAGCCTCACTGGCTCAGAAATTAAAAAGGCGTCCGCCACTCTTTGCAGAATGACGGACGCCTTTGTCCGTTGCCTTATGTCGAAAACTTTGACCGAGGCGCCTTTGCCTCAATCAACTCAAGGCCGATTTGTATCACGCCCCAGGTCCACCCGTCAACCTATCTGTTCGAATAGGCCGCGGCAATGCTCTAGATGTCGTAGTACAAGTAGAACTCGTACGGATGCGGACGCAACCGCATCGTATCGACTTCCTTCGTGCGCTTGTACCCGATCCAGGCCTCGATCAGATCCTCCGTAAAGACTCCGCCCTTGAGCAAGAATTGATGATCCTTCTCGAGGTTGTTGAGCGCCTCATCCAGGCTGCCTGGCATGGTCTTGATCTTGGCCGCTTCCTTCGCCTCAAGATCGTAGAGATCCTTCTCGGCCGGTTCGCCCGGATTGATCTTGTTCTCGATGCCGTCCAATCCCGCCATCAACATGGCTGCAAACGCCAGATACGGGTTGGCGCCGGGATCCGGGAACCGCACTTCGATCCGCTTCGCCTTGGGGCTCGGTGAATACATCGGGATGCGGATACCCGCCGACCGGTTCCGGCTGGAGTAGGCCAACAACACCGGCGCTTCAAATCCTGGGGTCAACCGCTTGTACGAATTCGTCGTCGGGTTCGTGAACGCCGCCAACGCCGGCGCGTGCTTGAGGATGCCGCCGATGTAGTGGAGACACATCTGCGACACGCCCGCGTATTCCTTGCCCGCGAACAACGGCTTGCCGTCTTTCCAGATGCTCTGGTGCGTGTGCATGCCCGAACCGTTGTCGCCGAAAATCGGCTTCGGCATGAAGGTCGCCGTTTTGCCGTGACGACGCGCGACGTTCTTGACGATGTACTTGTACATCATCATTTTGTCGGCCGTCTTGACCAGCGAATCGAAGCGGATGTCGATTTCCGCCTGACCGGCCGTGGCCACTTCGTGATGATGCTTTTCAACTGAGATGCCGGCCTTCTCCATCTCCAGAATCATCTCAGTCCGGATATCCTGCTGTGTGTCGGTTGGCGCCACCGGGAAATAGCCTTCCTTGGAGCGAATCTTTCCGCCCAAGTTGACGCCCTCTTGCCCCATGTTCCAGACGCCTTCTTCGGAATCGATGAAGTAGTAACCGCTGTGATTCGTCTGGTCATAACGGGCTTGATCGAAAATGAAGAACTCGGCTTCGGGCCCCCAGTAAGACGTGTCGCCGATCTTGGTGCTCTGGAGGTACTTCTCCGCCTTCTGCGCGATGAAGCGGGGGTCGCGATTGTAGGTCTCGCGGGTGATCGGATCGACGACGTTGCCGATCAGACTCAGCGTCGGGACGGCGCAGAACGGGTCCATGCAGGCGGTCGAAGGATCGGGCACCACCAACATGTCGCTGTTGTTGATCGCCTTCCAGCCGCGGATCGACGAACCATCGAGGCCTGACCCATCCTTGAACAGGTCTTCCGTCAACTCCCCGAGCGGAATGGTAAAATGCTGCCACGTCCCGATCAGGTCCACGAACTTCAGATCGACTACTTGCACCTTGTTCTTCTTCGCATACTCCAACACTTCACGAACGTTCATCCCCTCCTCCTTTCAGGCTCTCCACAACAAGCTGCGTGAGACCTTTTCGACGGTTATGCTGCCTTCACACCCAGAAACTCTTCGATTTCCTTCCAGATCCCCTGCCTCACCAGCTCAATCTGTTCCGCGTGCTCGACCTTTTTCCCCTGGGCATCGGTCACGTAAAAGACATCGGCCACTTGATCCAGCCGCGTCGAGATCCGCGCGGCATGCACCGACAAACCCTGCCTGAAAATCGCATGGGTAATCACATACAACAATCCCTGCCGGTCGTCGGCGAATATGTCGACAATGGTATACCGCTCTGACGTTTCATTGTCGATCCGTACTTCCGTCGCCTGCCGAGCCGGGCGGATCAGCCGTGACGCGGACATCCGGGTGCCCCGCTGCACGACGGCCTCCACCGCTTCCTTCCCCTGCAACACCGACCGAATCATCGCCCCGATCGACTCCAGCCGGTCTTGTGGAGGCGCTCCCTTATAGTCGGGATCCGTCACCTGGAACGTATCGACCACCACGCCGTCCAATCGGGTCAGAATCTGGGCATCGAGAATCTGCAACCCGTTCGCCGCCATGACCCCGGCAATCTTGGAAAAGATTCCCGGAATGACATCGTTGAACGCCACGACCGCATACTCACACGTTCCAAGCCCCTCGTTGAATTCCGAATCAGCCAGGACTTCGCCGGCCGTCAAGCGGCGAATCGTCGACAGGTGTGACGCAATTCGCCGAGGCGATGTGCCATAGGCATAGCGCAAGGGAAACTGGCGCAGCTGCCCCTCTACCCACTGCGATGAAATATCCGTCTGGCCGGCGAACGCCGGTTGCCGCATCACCTCGGAGACAATGCTCTTCAGCCGCTCCGGAGCGTCAGCCGCTTCCCGCTCACCAGACACCTCCTGCATGGTCCGGACATAGAGCTCGATCAGCAACGACTCTTTCCACTTCGTCAAGACGCCGGGCCCGACGGCCGCAATATCAGCCGCGGTCAACACCAACAGTTTGCGCAGCACCTCCGGCGTGCCGACTTCACGCGCGAACGGCATGACGACTTTTTCGTCATTGGGGTCTCGGCGGAATGCGGTATGCGCCATCAGGAGATGGCGGTGCACGAGAAACGCCACGGTCCGCCGCTCGGCCTCATCCAAGCCCAAACGCGTCGCCATCTCCTCGGCAATCCGCCGCCCGACTTCGCTATGATCTTCCTCCTGCCCCTTCCCCATATCATGAAGAAAGACCGCGAGGTGCAGCAGATCTCTGCGCTTCACTTCCCGATAGACTTCGCCCAACATCCCTTGATCCTGCGCAAACGATTCGACCTTCGCAACCGCCAGCAGGCTATGCTCATCCACGGTGTACTTATGGTACTGATTGAACTGCATCAGTCCCCGCACGGACGAGCACACGGGTATCAACTTCTCCAGCAAGTGCGCGCGGTGCATCGCCTCTAGCGTGGCGGCGGTGCCGGGCCCAGCCAGAATGCTCATGAAAATCCGGCTCACGTCAGGAGTGCGAAATCCTTCGTCCGCGAGCCCTTCCATATGGCGGTGAATCTCTTCCACCAGAGCCGGCTCTATCGCGACACGCTTGGACCGCGCCAGATCGAACAGCCGCATCAGCAAGGCCGGGCTTTCAATCACCCGCGGTCGTAGCTCGATCGGCACGGTCAAAACCTCGCCGCTCAGCACAAAATATTTCTCCAGCTTGGCCGTCGGCAGCCAGCCGGCGAGTCGCGCCCAGAGCGACCGCGACTTGCACCGCTGGACAAACCTCGTCGTAGCTTCGTGCAGTCCCATCGTGTGGCGATAGTACTGCTGCATGAACTGTTCGACCGCCAAAAGATGCGGACGGTCTTCAAATCCGAACCGCGCCGCCAGCCAGACCTGCTCCTCAAACGAGAGGATCTCCTGCGCCATCCCGGCATGCACGTGCAACAGCCCGCGCACACGAAGCAAAAACTCCCGGGCTTCACTTACCACCACATAATCCTGGCGCGACAACATGCCGCGATCCGACAACTCGCGAATCGTCGGCGCTTGATAGCGGGCAATGCCCGCCCATTGCAACAGATGCAGATCGCGCAAGCCTCCCTGGCTTTTCTTCACATTCGGCTCGAGAAGATAGACGGTCTCGCCGAACTTCTCATATTCCCGACGCCGCTCGGCCAGCTTCTGATCGAGATACTTGTCGACCGCCACTGTAGCGACCTTGCGGAAATAGGCAGCGTGAAATTCCTGGAAGAGTTGCGCATTCCCGGTCAGGAATCGGGCTTCCATCATCGACGTCCGCACCGTCGCATCGCTGAGCCCAAGGCTGAGGCAGTCCGCAATCGTGCGCACGCTATGCCCCACCTGAAAGCCGACGTCCCAGAGAGGATGCAGCACCTGCCGGACAAACTCAGGCACAACCTTCGCCGCCTCAGGACGGAACAACACCATCAGATCAATATCCGAGTAGGGCGAGAGTTCCCGGCGTCCATACCCGCCGATCGCCACCAGGCAACAGTGCTGAAAGCCCGCCGTCATCATGGCATCGCCGCCCTGCCGCGCGGCATTGCGATACCGGCCGATAATCAGCGCATCGACGAGATCGGTTTGCGCGACGACCACCTCTGCGCCCGACACACCATCCAGCAGGCGCTGGGCGATCATCTGGCGCTGCTCCGCCAGTACGGCCCCGACGGCGACGCCGTCGAGGCCAGACAAGGACTCCGCCCGTTGGTCGGAACTGGAACTCACAACGCGGTGTCTCCGGTTTCTCCGGTCCTGATCCGGACGGCCATCGCCAGATCGCGGACGAAGATCTTTCCGTCCCCGATGCTGCCGGTCTTGGCGGTGCGTGTAATCGTATCGAGCACCCGCTGAACCTGGCTATCCTGCACCGCGACTTCGATTTTCACTTTTGGCACGAATTCGATCGTGTATTCCTGCCCACGATAGGTTTCTTTGTGCCCCTTCTGACGGCCGAACCCTTTGACCTCTGTCACGGTCATACCCTGGATACCGATTTCCAGCAACGCATCCTTCACTTCATCCAACTTGAACGGCTTGACGATCGCCTCAATCATTTTCATGGTGCAGCCTCCTCACCGACAGTCTTGCGAATCGACGGCCCGCTCTCGACGCCGCCGCCCCAAGCTCCGGCATGATCGTGTAGAATAGTGTCATCCACAATTTATGAATAGGCGCGCTCATCGTGTTGACTCAAGTCCAACCCCGTGGATTCGTCCTCGGGAGAGACCCGCAATCCGACGCTCGCATCCACTACTTTCAGAATTAACCAGGTCCCCACGACAGAAAACGCCGCGACGGCGACGACCATGACCGCCTGAATACCGAACTGGGCCGCGTTGCCATAGAACAACCCGTCCGCCCCGGCGGCGTTGATGGCCTTCGACGCAAAGAGCCCCGTCGCCAGAACGCCGAACACGCCGCCAACACCATGAATTCCCACGACATCAAGGGAGTCATCATAGCCCATCCTCCCCTTCCAAACAACGGCGAAATAGCACGAAACCCCTGCAAATACGCCGATTGCAATCGCCGACATCGGTCCGACATACCCGGCGCTCGGGGTCACGGTCGCCAACCCGGCCACGGCTCCGCTCGCCACGCCCAGAACGGTCGGCTTCCCTCGATGCATCCATTCCGTACACATCCACACGAGCGCGCCGGTCGCACCCGCTGCATGCGTCGCCAGAAAGGCGCTGCCGGCCAATCCATTGGCGCCTAACGCGCTGCCTGCATTGAAGCCGAACCAGCCGAACCATAAGAGGCCGGTTCCCAACAGCGTAAAGGGAAGGTTGTGGGGCGCCATGTAATCCGTCCCGTATCCCTTCCGTTTTCCGAGGACGATCGCACACACCAGCGCGCTGACGCCGGAGCTGATGTGCACCACGGCGCCCCCTGCAAAATCCAGAGCGCCCATTTTGCCCAGCCAGCCGCCCCCCCAAATCCAGTGGGCGACCGGCGCATAAATCACCACGGACCAGAGCGCCGCGAACAACAGCAATGCGGAAAACCGCATGCGCTCCGCAAACGCGCCCGTAATCAACGCCGGAGTGATGGCGGCAAACATCAGTTGGAACAGCATGAACACTTGATGCGGAATCGTCGGCCCGTACACCGGATGCGGATCGCTGCCGACGCCGTTGAGCCCGACCCAGTCCAGCCCTCCGATCACTCCCCCCTTATCGGGGCCGAAGGCCAGACTGTATCCGAAGAAAATCCAGATAAGACTGACCAACGAGAGAATAATCAGACTCTGCATGATCGTACCCAGAATGTTCTTGCTCCGGACCAACCCACCATAGAACAACGCCAGCCCCGGTATCGTCATTGCCAAGACCAGCGCGGAGGACATGAGCACCCAGGCCGTATCTCCCGTATCGATTTTCAGCACGGGAGCGGCGCTCCCGACAACGGCCGCGGTATCCTGAGCCGATACCACCGACCCGGCACCGGCCGCCAACGCGCCCAGCATCACGGCCGCAATAGTCCAGGCAACCATCTTGTGGCTCCTGCGACTCCGGCCTGCGCCATCACGCTCACGATTCTGGTCAGCCACCTGCTCCCTCCTTCTCTCCGGTCGCTCGTCGCATTACGAATAGGCCCGCTCATCGTGCTGACTGAGATCCAACCCCATTCGCTCTTCCTCTTCTTTCACGCACAAGGGCATCATCATTCCAATCAGTTTCAAAATCGCAACCGTCCCCACAAACGCAAATCCCGCCGAGATCAAGACCGTGACCGCCTGAATACCGAACTGGGCCGGATTGCCGTAGAACAGCCCGTCCGCCCCGGCGGCGTTGATGGCCTTCGACGCAAAAAGCCCTGTCGCCAGTGCGCCCCAGATCCCGCCGACTCCATGAATCCCGACGACGTCGAGCGCGTCATCGTACCCGCATTTGGCTTTCCAGACTACGGCCAGATAACACAGTCCTCCTGCCACCAATCCGATCATGACTGCCGATAGTGGACCGACAAACCCGGAGGCCGGCGTAATGGCGACCAATCCTGCCACAGCACCGCTCGCCGCGCCAAGCACCGTGGGCTTGCCGCGATAGATCCATTCCACGGCCATCCACGCCAGCGCCGCCGCCGATGCCGCCACATGGGTGACCACAAAGGCACTGGTTGCCAATGCCCCCGACGCGACCGCACTGCCGGCATTGAAACCGAACCACCCGAACCAGAGCAATGACGCACCTAAAACCGTCATCGGCAGATTGTGCGGCACCATATGCTCTTTCCCATATCCCAGTCGTTTCCGTAACACGAAGGCGCAGGCCAGGGCGGACGCGCCGGAACTGATATGGACAACCGTGCCGCCGGCAAAATCCAACGCCCCCATGTTTCGCATCCAGCCGCCGACCGCCCACACCCAATGGGCCAGCGGATCATAAATGAGCGTCGACCACAGCAGCGTAAAGACGAGAAAGCTGCTGAACTTCATCCGTTCGGCGAACGCACCCGTAATAAGGGCCGGCGTAATGACAGCAAACATCATCTGGAAGATCATGAACGCCTGATGCGGAATAGTGGCCGCATAATCGGCATTGGGCTCAAGCCCCACACCGTTCAGTCCCAACCATTCGAGTCCTCCGATCAGATGCCCTTTGTCGGGCCCAAACGCGAGCGAATAGCCCAGGAGCACCCACTGGACACTGATCAGGCAGAGAATAATGAAGCTCTGCATGATCGTACCCAACGCATTTTTCCCTCGGACCATCCCGCCATAGAACAAGGCCAGCCCTGGAGCGGTCATGGCCAGCACCAAGGCGGTCGACACCAGCACCCACGTGGTATCTCCGGTATCGATCTTCGGTGGAGCCGGAACGGCCGCCGGAACTTCGGACGCAGCGGCAACTGGCGCGGACGCCGCCGGGGCGCCGCCTTCTTGGGCGAGTCCCTCTGTCGTCCCCGCCATCAGGGCAAGACAGGCCAGAATCGGTAGCATCGCGGTCATGAGACGGCATAGTGGCTTCATGATGGCTCCTTCTTCCTTGCTCAGAATAGGTACACGAGTTGGACCGACAACGTTTCTTGGTTGTTGGCCGGCCGGCTTCCATGCAAGAACACATTCTTGTTGGAGTGGTCATACCGGAATTCCGCCCGCGTGATGAGAGAAGGAAACGGCTTGTATTGAAGCGTGTACGTATTCTCCCAGAGTGTCTGAGGGATACCGCCCGCTCCCGCGTTCGTCACCCCTACCGCCGAACTGCCGCTGGCGCAGGTATTGGCGCCTCCCGCGAAACTGATTCCTCCGGTACATGTCCGGGTGCCCCCCGCATCCTCAAAAATCTCTCCTCGGAACCTGACACTCCACTCTTCGTCAAAATCATGGATCAGATACCCCGCGATTCCGTTCCATCGCGCATTCTGAGATTGACTGACTGTGCTGGCGTTGCCCTCATTCACATAATAGGGTTCCAGGACCACGGTATCCTTGGCCGTCGGCTTCAGTGTAATGATCGAACCGACGACGAAGCGTTTTGCACGGGGATCGTTTCCTGTCGTATACGGCGTGCAGGTCGGGCTTCCACCTTGACAGTTTGCTTGCTCGGCTCCATAGGAGCCATAGAAACTGATCCCGGCTTTCTCATGCGGGGTCAGTGCGACCAGCCACTCAAGGGTCTTCCCCCTGTTATTGTCGTCGACATTGTCCCAACCGTTGATCAAGCCGAGCGACGCGGTCACGACCGGATTGAACGTATAGGTGAACCGGATGCCGGTCGTCGTGAAGGCCTGGCCCACACCGAACATAAAGCTGCGCGAGAAGTTCGCATTCTCAAAACTATTGATGACCTCGTATCCGATCAGTGTATTGATCTTGCCGGCTTGAACCTTCAGACCATTGCCGATCGGAACGACGTACTCGCCGTAAACCTCTTGGAAATCGAGCTCATTGTTGCTGGTATTCGGCGCAAAATTCGTTCGCGCCTTCGTCACCCTGGCATCCAAGCCGAAGTTCAGCCGGGCGCGGAACCCGAGCCGGTCCATGCCGCTTCCGGCTCCGTCCGCGGGCCGCTCCAGCATGAGTTGCGCCATGTGAGTCGAAAAAGAATTCGCGTCGGTATCGAAGATGTGCAGCTGATTGAGATTGGTGTTGGGATTGTTGAAATTGTGGGTATAGGCCACATCCAGAAACCCGGACGCCTTGAACCCCAATGCTTTCCAGAGTGAGGGGGCTTCTACTTTCTTTTCAAGCGCATCCAACCGCTCGTGCAGGGTCGGCGGCGCGTCGGGAGCCGGCGCAGGCGGCGCGGAGACTTCTCCCCACGCAGATGGGCTGCCTACGAAGACGATGGCGAGCAAACCGATGGTCAGGAACCGCAGGGTCCTCTTCACGACATACATGACGATCTCCTCAATCGAGTGGTGATGATGATCCAGTGGTCGCTCGCACACTACCGTGACATCATCGTCGTCACGCACGCCGTTGTGCCCATTCTTCACACACCGACAGGGCAAAAAAAAGTCCTCAGGTCTCTTTCGGTGAAAGAGGCCGGAGGACGTCATTGTCCTTGCCAGGCACGTAAAGCGGCCGTTAGAGAAACGCCATTGTCCCTCTAAACAGGCACGGCTTGTACCATGGCCGTCAAACCGCTGTCAACTTGGCCCTTGGCGGCGCTGATCTCAGGTCTCCCGCTGTCCGGAAGAATCAACCCTGTACCGATGACACGCCCCGTTGCTTGCCCCGGCATATCCCCCGCAAAGAATTGCGCGCGGCTCCCCACGTGTTCCGGCTCAACCTGACGCCACCCCGTCACCTGTGGTAGATTCGCGCTCACTCATGAATGCCTTACGCCATCAACCGACTAGAAATACGCCCTTGCGCCGCCTCCTCTTGCTCACCCTCATCCTGTTAGGTCTGGCGGGAGCAGGCTGCAATACGGCCCCGGCAGTCGGCACAGTTCTCTTTGAAAGCCCGCAGGGGACCGTGTACCTTCAGCACCTGCCCGATCGGGCCTTCCAGGCCAGTCACCCCATCACACTTGAACCGGCCCTCCTTGCCAGAATACTGCAAGGCCTGCAAATTCAAGAACGGGAGCGCGTGCTCCAGAGCCTCCTGGCAGGATCGCCCTCTCCGGTCTCGGTCTTCTCAGAAGACCAGATTCGCTTCCTCGCGCCATTGATTGCTGAAGGGTTACGGACGGCGACGCCTGATCAGCGTGTCGAGTATCGCCTTCGTGCGCAACGCAACACGTTGGCATCGGAATCCTCGAGCGTCGAAACCACGGCAGGGTCGGTATACGCCTACGGCCCAGCGCTCTACGTTTCACTCTCTCAATATCGCTATGAGCCGAGCCTGACTAACACCGACGATATTGCTCACCGACGTCTCCCCGACGCCTCCGGCATGGCGAATCGCACGCTCGTCTTCACTCCACTTGCGGCCGTACTGCCGGGAACCGGCCGGTCAGGTGAACGGCTGGTTGCAATCGACCTTCGACTGTTGCAGGAATCGGCCCCTTCGGCGAAAGCACCGGCCCAGGCCACCCCGCAAGCTGAACCTCTTGGAAAGCCGGTTCCCGCGCCGCAGGCTGCCGTTCGCCCATCCGCCCCTCCGGCTGTCTCGGCAGAACTTCTGGAAGCAAAAGATGCAGAAATCCGCTCGCTTAAGGACCTGGTCATCAAGAAGGACTTGGAGTTGGATGCGCTGAAGAACGAATTGCAATCGAGTAAACGGCAGCCCAGCAACCGGGCCACTACACCGCAGGATAGCTCGGCCCGTAAAAATAAACGGCCTCCGAGCCGGCAGGAACCAACCCCCTAGTAACGCGCTGGCGAGCAGTACCGGCTAAGAAATGCGGTACCCACTCGTGATCGGCATCCGCCGGTCTTTCCCGAACGCCCGATGCGTAATCTTGATCCCGATCGGCGCCTGTCGCCGTTTGTATTCGCTGCGATCCACCAAACCAATCACTCTGGCCGCCACGGCCCGATCGAATCCCATCGCAACGATTTCCTCCAGCGATCGGTCCTCCTCCACATACGCCTTGAGGATCGGATCCAACACGGGATACGGCGGCAGACTGTCTTCGTCTTTCTGATTTGGCCGCAACTCGGCGGTCGGTGCGCGATCGAGAACGCGCTTTGGAATCACCGGCGACTTGCCGGCCGCATTGCGCAGATGCGACAGCTCATAGACCATCGTCTTCGGCACATCCTTGATGACGGCAAACCCACCGGCCATATCGCCATAGAGTGTCGCATAGCCCACGCTCATCTCGCTCTTGTTGCCGGTGGTCAATACAAGATGGCCGAACTTGTTCGAGTAGGCCATCAACAGATTTCCTCGAATCCGTGCCTGGAGATTCTCCTCCGTGACATCGACAGGCCGTCCGGCAAACGCCGTGGAGAGGGCGTGGCGATAGACGTCGAACATCGCGGTGATCGCAATCGTGTCGCAGGCAATTCCCAGCCGCCGGGCCAACTCCGCCACATCCTCGCCGCTTTCCTGTGACGTATAGGGCGAGGGCATGAAGAGACCGAGCACGTTGTCCGCGCCCAGCGCATCGACCGCGATCGCAGCGGTGATGGCCGAATCGATCCCGCCGCTCAATCCAATGACAGCCTTCTTAAATCCGTTTTTCCGCACGTAGTCCCGCACCCCGAGCACCAACGCGGCATATACCTCGTCCAGCTCATCCCACAGCGGCTCCAGCGCAGAAACGACGAACGTGCGTTTCGGCGCGGCGGGCAGCCGGACCGTCATCCGCTCGACCGCACCCGCCTGCTTGGCGCTCAGCGCCTTCGTCCGCCGCTGCACCATGCGGTGACGCGCCACAGCATCGACGTTCAAATCCGCCACCAGGAAATCTTCCTGGAATGATTTGGCCCGCGCAACGACCGCGCCGGTCTGATCGAGGACCAGACTGTTGCCGTCAAACACCAGTTCATCCTGCCCGCCTACGGTATTCGTGTACGTCACAATCACACCGTTCTCGCGGGCGCGCGTGGCCAGCATCTGTTCGCGAATCCGGCTCTTGCCGATCTGGAAGGGGGACGCATTGATGTTGATGATGACATCCGCTCCGGCAGCGGCCTGCAACCGCGTCGGACCGTCCGGGAACCAGATGTCTTCGCAGACCGTGAGGCCGACGGTCGCGCCGCGAAGGGTGATAATCGGCAGGGTTCTCCCGGGATGAAAATACCGGCTCTCGTCGAAGACCCCGTAGTTCGGCAGGAGCCACTTGCTGTACCGGCACAACACGCCGCGCTCGCCGATGAGCGCCGCGGCATTGGTCAGTTCATGCTGTCCCGCGGCGACCACCGACTGCCTGAACGTCCCGTTGGCCGCCGGCCCCTGGCCGACATGGCCGACCACCGCCAACACGCCGATACAGGCTTTCGCGATGTCGTCCAACGCCCGCAGATTGTCCGCGACAAAGCGCGGCTTCAGCAACAAATCTTCAGGAGGATACCCGGTGACCGCCAGCTCAGGAAACGCGACCACATCGGCCTTGGCCTTCCGGGCCTCCTTGATCCAGCGCTTGATCGCACGGCTATTCCCGGCAATATCGCCGACCGTAGGGTTCATCTGAGCCATCGCCACTCGAAGTATACGCATGCACTACCCGTTTCTATGAGAATGCTCAACACAGTCGCCGGCAAGGCCGCAGCGACGAGAGGAACCGAGGCGTACAAGTCCGGTACGCCAAGGTTCCGAGCGAGCGAGAACGAAGCCGGCGGCTGTGTTCAGCATTCACCACAAAAAAAAACGTCCTCTGGCGTTTCATCCCATCACCGTGGGGGAAATGCCGGAGAACGTCATTGTTCGCCTAGTTCGATCAGTGCGCCAGGAGACGCGGTTGTCGCCCGAAATGTACCGGGCGATTTATAGCAATCGCCCTTCTCATCTGTCAATGGCAAACCACGGCGAGGCTCAAAAACCAACAAGCGATTCCGATCGGATACCTCTGCCAGGCTGTCCTCACTCCAGGCAGAGCCCCCGTTCGCTACAGCGCTCCGCTCACAACGTTGACGCCCTCCCTGATCGAGCCGTCGGATCCGTCAGAGCTTGAAGCGCCCGATGAGGGTCTGGAGATTGACCGTGAGGCCATCCAATTCGCTGGCCGCGCCGGCGATCCGCTGTGTTTCTTCCCCCGTGGTGGCGATCACGCGCGAGATCACCTCCATGTTCATCCCGATCTGCCCGCTGGCCACCGTCTGCTCTTCCGTCGCCAGGGCAATCTGCACAATCATGTCGGTCACATGTTGCGAATTTGTCACGATCTCCTTCAGTGCGAAACCCGCCAGATCGGCCAACTCCACGCCGCTCTCCATTTCCTTGGTCCCGGCGTCCATCGCGCTAATCGCGCCGGAAGTCTCCCCCTGAATCTGCTTAATCATGGACGCAATTTCTTTCGTCGCTTTGGACGTCCGCTCAGCCAGCTTCCGAACCTCATCAGCCACGACCGCGAACCCGCGCCCCTGCTCTCCTGCTCGCGCGGCTTCAATCGCCGCGTTGAGAGCCAGCAGGTTCGTCTGATCCGCGATATCGTCGATCACAAGGATAATTTCGCCGATTTGATCGCTGGACCGGCCCAAGGTCTGCACCGTACTGGCCGACTGGTTCACGACATCGGAGATGCGCCGGATGCCGGCGATCGTAGCATTGACGCCGTGACCGCCTTTTTCCGCCGCAGCCTTCGCCGCCTTGGCCGCATCGGCCGTCTCGGTCGCGTTGTGCGAGGTTTCCGATATCGTCTTCGACATTTCCTGCACAGCCGCGGCGGCGCCGCTGGCCTGTAGCGTTTGCTCTTGGGCTCCGCGAGCCAAATGATCGGCGCTCTGCGAAATGCGGGCGCTGGCGTCGGCCACATTGTGCGACATCTCCGCCACCTGACGGAGGGTTTCGCGCAAATCCATCACCATTTTATTGAACGACTGTGTCAGCTGCCCGATTTCATCGCTCGGCCTCGACGAGGTTGCGGAGATGTCGATGGTGAGATCGCCCTGCGCCACCTGCACCGTCACATCGCGCAACCGGGCGACCGGCTTTGTCACCTTATGCCGGATGATCAGGAAAGACGCCAACTGCAAGACCCACAGCAACATCAGCATGACGATGATCGACTGAAGATATTCATAGCTTTGCGCGGAGGCCTCCTCAACCTCCCGCTTGGTGCGCGTATCGAGCATACTCACAAATTCGGCCACCGGGGCCATGATCGTCGCTTTATCCTGATGGTACTTGTCGTCGAACATGATGCGGCGAGCCTGCTCGAAGTCCGGCGCCGCCTTCCGCGTATACCCGCCTTGCCCATCGCTGAACTGTCCTTTGACGGCATTCATGGCGATCGTTTCGGTCGTCACCAACGAGTTGGAATTGTCTTCCGCTTCCTTCAGCTTGCGGAACTCGTCTTCGGTGAATCCCGCCTGCTGCATCAAGGTGCGCAACGCCACCTTCTGCCCGTCCAGACGAGTCGCCACGCCGTTGCGGACGGCCAGAATATTAAAGTATTCCGCTTCGTGCTTCTCGTTGCCGGTGATCACATAGGTGCGTGCCAGGCGCGTCAAATCATCCGACCCTTGACGGAGCTCATCGGCCAGCAGGTAGGACTCATAGCGGTTCACTTGAGCGGCCTCCAAGGTACGCTGGCCCTGCAACATGAGCACGGCCGCCACGCATAGGCCGGCCAGCAGTAATACCGTGACCGCAAAAATGGCCGTGACTATCTTTTGTAATGACATACGACGCTCCCTCTCTTGCCCAATGGACGCGCAACCGCTCTTACGCCACGACATCGGTAGGTAAACTCTCAGACTTGAGGCCCTATCGGCCGAATTCCATAAGAAATCGCAATTTAGATCAGTTGGCGGGCCGCACGTCGGGAAAGGCGGTTAACAGGCCGCTCTCAGGATAGGCCTGTCACGCACCCATCAGAAGGCATCGGAACAGAAGACATCAGAAACAGATCGTTACAGGCAGGCTCGGTCAATACCGCCGCAACAACGGAGCGGGCAGATCCCAAAGGATCAGCCGCAGATGGCTCCAAGCGGCTTCTACAAATGCGGTGAGGGCCGGGGCCGATCGCGCCACGACTTTTACCACGAGTCCAGGCACAGCCGGCTTGGATACTCCCCCGAGTAACTGCTCCGGCTGCTGCCCACACAATTCAACCAGTTCATCCTCCAACGCGGCCAGTCTCTCCGGCCCGACCGCATCCCCGATCACAAAGAGCGACCCGACATAGTCCCAGCTCTTCACCAGGCCGCCGACGGAATCGGGCGTCACCGACAGCCGCTCGACGACCGAGCGTCCGGAAGCCATCCGAATGACAATCTCATTCTCATAGCTTGCAAATGCCCACCGCTCCGCTCTTGCCACGCGCCCGGAAGCCATCGCATCCCACAGCACCACCGTCGCTCCCGGCGCCAGCTCGACATGGATCGATTGGCGAAATCGAGAACCGGCAAAAGGAATCGTCACTTCCGGCAGCCATTCCAGCCGCGCACCGGCACCGGCCGTCACACGGATCTCTTGCACGGCCGGCTCGCCTTCGCTCCGGTACACCCGAGTAGCCGAGGGACTCGTCATCAACACATGCGTATCTGCCTCCAGTCGCGCCGCCACCGTCACATGATCGCCGCCGACCAGACCGCCGGACGGATTCACCAGCCAGGTGTAGGCGCACCCGCTGTCATCGAGGAAGGAAGGAGGAAAGTAGTGCCACGGGCTTGAACAGGACGACTGGGTAAGGACCGTACGCGGCCCCTGCCGCTCAAACACATAACTCAGCGCACCCCGCCGTCCAACAGCATCCAGAACCGGATCATGTGCACTCATTGAACGCACCGCAGGCCTTTCGTCAATGATGGTGGGAGTGGCCTGGAATGAACGGCTCGATCCAGGCGACGACATCATTGAGGCCCTGGCCGGTCTTCAGGTTGGTGAAGATAAACGGCAACTCGCCGCGCATCTTACGACTGTCGCGATCCATGACAGTAAGATCAGCGCCGACATGCGGAGCGAGGTCGATCTTATTGATCACGAGCAGGTCGGAACGTGTGATGCCGGGACCGCCTTTACGCGGGATCTTGTCTCCGGCAGCGACATCGATGACATAGATGACTTTGTCCGCCAGTTCGGGGCTGAAGGTCGCAGCCAGATTATCGCCGCCACTCTCGACAAACATCAGTTCGACTTCGGGATGCCGCTTCAGCAAATCGTCCAGCGCCTCCTGATTGTGCGAGGCATCTTCGCGGATCGCCGTGTGTGGACAGCCGCCGGTTTCAACGCCGAGGATCCGGTCTTGCGGGAGCGCACCGCGTTTGGTGAGAAACTCGGCGTCTTCCTTCGTGAAAATATCGTTGGTGACCACCGCGAGGCTATAGCGATCCCGCAGCGCCAGGCAGAGCGCCTCCACCAACGCCGTCTTGCCGGATCCCACCGGACCGCCGACACCGATGACCGGAATGCGCCGCGCCCGCGCCGCCGTTACTCGTCCTGTGCCACAAAAATGCTCGTCTTCCCGATGCATGGTTCGATCCCTCTGTTACGACCGAAACAACCGCGACTCCAATCGACTATGCCGCATCGCATAGATATCCTGAACCGGCGACCAGGAGCGCATCGCGCATGGCTCCGCCGCCTGCCGGCTCACACGTTCGATGACTTCCAGCCAGCCGTCCAGCAACCGTTGGCCTTCGCGTTGCCCTACCGGGATCAGCTTCATGGCGGCAGCGACATACCCCGTCGCGACTTGATAGAGAAAGGCGGCAATCGAATCAGTTTTCGACCACCCGGCGGCCGCCAGCGTGAGCCCCATAGCAACGGCAATATGTCCCGGCGTCTCATCCGCCTCGACCGCAGCCTGATAATCCTCGATCAATAGAGACCTGTCATTCTGTTCCGCCGCCAAGCGAATCACCTGCCGCCCCATCTGGCGGCTTGCCATTCGGCCTTCATACCCAAGCTTCATCGCATCCAGTTCATGATCGGCGGTCATCGCCGGTTCAAGGATTCCTGAAATGAATGCGCGATGCGCCATCCCCACGGCCACCGCTTCACGCTCGCCGATCCCGGCCGTCAACGATTCCGTGACAAAGCGAGCAAGGTCATCTGATGTCTTGACCGCCCCACCCTGCACCGCCGCCTCGAGGCCGGATGAATAGGCATAGCCTCCGGACGGAAAGAAGCTATCGACGAAGCGGAGACCTGTGAGCAGTGATCGCGTGTTCATTCGTCTGGCTGATCCTTCGGACCGCTCCTTCGAATAAGGCTGCTCAAAACGTTGTCCAGCAAGGCCGCAGCCGACGAACGCACCGGAGGCGTACCCTCTCGGGTACGTTGAGGATGCGTTCAAGGCAAGAACGCCGCTGGGCGACGTTTTCAGCAGCCGTCAAAACAGGAAATACCGCTGCGCCATGGGCAACACCGCGAGCGGATCACAGGTGAGGATTTGCCCGTCGGCCTTCACGACATACGTTTCCGGATCGACTTCAATATGCGGCAGCGCATCGTTCAGCTTCATATCCCGCTTGCCGATCCCGCGGCATTTCTTCACGGTGGCCACGCGCTTCTGCAAGCCAAGTTTCGTATGGACCTCTTGCTCCATGGCTGACTTCGAGAGAAAGGTCAGACTCGTGGCAAAGGGCGCCCGGCCAAAGCTGCCGAACATCGGCCTGGTCAAGACAGGCTGGGGCGTCGGAATCGATGCGTTCGGATCGCCCATCGCCGCCGACATCGGGAACCCGCCCTTCAACACGATGTCAGGCTTGACGCCGAAGAAGGCCGGTTTCCACAACACGAGGTCGGCGAGTTTCCCGACTTCAATCGATCCGACTTCATGCGCGATTCCGTGCGCAATCGCGGGATTGATCGTGTACTTGGCCACATACCGCCGCACGCGGAAATTATCGTTGCTGCCGGACAGCTTCTCCGCCGCCGTCTGCGACAGATGCCCGCGTTGCACTTTCATCTTATGCGCCGTCTGCCAGGTGCGGATGATCACTTCGCCCACCCGCCCCATCGCCTGCGAATCGGAGGACATGATGCTGATCGCACCCATGTCGTGCAGAATATCTTCGGCGGCAATCGTTTCGCGGCGGATGCGCGACTCCGCGAAGGCAATATCCTCGGGCACGCGCGGATTCAAATGGTGACAGACCATGAGCATGTCGAGATGCTCGTCCATCGTATTGACGGTGAAGGGCATCGTCGGGTTGGTGGACGACGGCAGGACATTGGCCTCGCCGCATACTTTGATGATATCCGGCGCATGCCCTCCGCCCGCTCCTTCCGTGTGGAAGGAATGGATGGTGCGCCCCTTGAACGCCTTGATGGTGTCTTCGACAAACCCGGCTTCATTCAACGTGTCGGTATGGATCGCCACCTGCACGTCATAGTCTTCCGCGACATCGAGACAGGTCGAAATCGCCGCCGGTGTCGTCCCCCAATCTTCGTGCAGCTTGAGGCCGATCGCGCCGGCTTCGATCTGTTCCCGCAATCCCTCCGGCAACGACGAATTGCCTTTCCCTAAAAATCCGAGATTGACCGGAAACCCGTCAGCCGCTTCCAGCATGCGATGCAGATTCCACGCGCCCGGCGTACAGGTCGTCGCATTCGTCCCCGTCGCGGGACCGGTCCCTCCACCGATCAACGTCGTCAGTCCGTTCGCAATCGCTTCCGTAATGATTTGCGGACAGATGAAATGGATGTGCGTGTCGATCCCCCCCGCCGTGATGATCTTTCCCTCGGCGGACAGGACTTCAGTCCCCGGTCCGATTTCCATGCCCTTCGTGACTCCGTCCATGAGATCGGGATTGCCCGCCTTGCCGATGCCGACAATACGGCCATCGCGAATCCCGATGTCGGCCTTCACGATCCCCCACCAATCGATAATGATCGCATTGGTGATGACGAGATCGAGCGCGCCTTTGGCGCGAGTGGCGGAAGGCGATTGTCCCATGCCGTCGCGGATGACTTTGCCTCCGCCGAATTTGGCTTCTTCGCCTGGCACCGTCAGGTCGCGGGTGATTTCGATCAGGAGCTCCGTATCCGCCAGACGCACGCGATCGCCGGCTGTCGGCCCGTAGAGATCGTTGTATTGGCGTCGGGTGAGTTTCATAGTCCCGTCCCCTTCCCGATAAAGCCCGACTCCTTGGCCCTGGCTATCGCCTGTTGCTTTACGTTCGGATCATCCAGCCGGCCATTCACCAGGCCATTGATCCCGTACACCACCCGATTGCCACCGAATGCCACCAACGTCACGCGCTTGTCTTCGCCCGGCTCAAATCGCACCGCCGTTCCGGCCGGCACTTGCAAGCGGAAGCCATACGCCTTCTCGCGATCGAACCGCAACGCCCGATTGGCTTCGAAGAAGTGACAGTGCGACCCCACCTGAATCGGCCGGTCACCGGTGTTTGCGACGGTCAGCTCGACAAGCGGCCGGCCGTTGAGCGCAATGATGTCGCCTTCGCCGAGGATGACCTCACCGGGAATCACCGCGGCAGGCTGGAGAGACACTTTCTTCACCACCTTCACAGCGGCTGCCCGCTTGGCCGGCTTTTTCTTGACCGTCGAGGACTTCTTCATATGACACCACCTATCGAATCGGTTCGTGAACGGTCACGAGTTTTGTCCCATCCGGAAATGTGCCCTCTACTTGAAGCTCGGGAATCATCTCCGCCACGCCGGACATGACGTCGCTTTTCTTCAACAGCGTCGCGCCATAGCTCATCAAATCCGACACCGCGCGGCCGTCGCGAATCCCTTCTAGAATCGCCGCGGTGATGTAGGCCATCGCTTCCGGGTGATTCAACTTCAACCCGCGCGCCTTCCGCTCCTTCGCCAGATTGGCCGCGACATAAATCAGGAGCTTTTCTTGTTCTCTCGGCGTCAGATGCATGAGATCCTCACTCCGATGGCAGTACACCAAAGTCTTTGGCAATCGCACGAACGAGTGGATTGAGTGCAAATGGATTGAGGTTGGGAACGAAGATCGTCACTTTCATCCAAACCTTCTCCCCCTTCACAATCCAGAGGCCATTCACCATCGGCGGTTTCAAAAGGCAGTTCCCTCTGACGAGAACATCGACGAAGCCGGTATCGTCCTTCAGCGTGACGAAGTAACTTCCGATACAAGGGCTTACTAATCGCCAATCGTCGAAATTCTCTTCAGTAATTGGTTCAACGGCCTCGACGACACCCGACAGAATCAGATCGCGCCCGATCAGAGCACTCGTTCGTTCCCGCAACTCCTTAATCGGCAGCTGCCGGCCGGCTGGAAGATCCGCCGCAGCAACGGAACCGGATAACGTACTGACAACGACCATCACACCCATACAGACAGTCAGTATACCCGGCCACTTCAATCGCGCACCCCTTAGTACCCACTCTCAACCGTCCCCACTGCCCGGACAGCTACTCTATACCACCAGATGCCGCTTCACCTCTTCGGCGCTCAATTCGCTCGTCTTGCCGGCGGCCACGACCGCTCCTTTCGCCATGATGACGTAGGCGTCGGCCAACCGCGCGGCAAAGTGCAGCCCCTGTTCGACCAGGAGAATAGCGAAACGCCTGGAGTTTTTGAAGCCGATTATCACGTCTTCGATCTGATCGACGACGGAGGGCTGAATCCCTTCAGTCGGTTCGTCGAGCAAAAGAACTTTAGGATCGGAGAGGATCGCCCGGCCGATTGCTAATTGCTGCTGCTCACCGCCGCTCAAGACGCCGCCCGGCCGCTCCAGAATTTGCGTCAGCTTGGGAAAAAGTCGATACACCTCATCGAACGCCGTTTTCTCCGTCGCGCTATCGCCCTTCGTGGCCCGCGCCCAGAAGCCGAGCTGTAAATTCTCGCGCACGGTGAGATGCGGGATGATCTCACGCCCTTGGGGGACATAGGCCAGTCCCTTCCTCGCCCGCCGGTCTGTCGCCTCGTTCGTAATATCCATCCCGTTCAGCGCGATCTGCCCGGACCGCACCGGCAGCAATCCCATAATGGCCTTCAACGTGGTGGTCTTGCCCACCCCGTTGCGTCCCATGAGACAAGCAACCTGCCCCGCCTCAATCGTGAACGAGACTTCGCGCAAGATGTGACTCTCGCCGTAATAGACGTTGATGTTCTGTAGCTGCAACATCCCTAATGTCCAACCTTCTGACGGCCAAGGTAAATTTCCCGCACCCGCTCATTCGCCTGGATGACATCGACCGTGCCTTCGCAGATCACCGTCCCCTCATGCAGAACCGTGACGGTGCGGGCAATCTGCCTGACGAATTCCATGTCATGCTCAATGACAATGACCGCATGTTTCTCCGCGAGCGTCTGGAGCAACACTCCGGTCTGCTCGGTTTCTTTATCCGTCATGCCGGCAACCGGTTCATCCACAAGCAACAGCGCCGGATCCTGCAAAATGACCATGCCGATTTCCAGCCACTGTTTCTGCCCGTGCGAGAGCGAGCCGGCCCGCCGGTGCGGATGCTCCTGCAGCCCAATCGTTTCCAGCGTCGCCTCGATTCGCTCCCGTTCAGCGGGGGTTGATTTGCTCAGGAGCGTGACGAACACCCCTTTGCTGTCCCGCTTCAACGATAGATCCAGATTCTCCCAGACCGTCAGGTTGCTGTAGATCGACGGCGCTTGGAACTTGCGGCCGATCCCCAGCTTCGTAATTTCATCTTCCCGCTTCCCAATCAGATCGACATCCTTGCCGAAAATCACGCGTCCGTGAACCGGCTTCGTTTTGCCGCAGATCACGTCCAGCAATGTCGTCTTCCCGGCGCCGTTCGGTCCGATGACCACGCGCAATTCGTGATAATTAACAATGAAGTTCAGGTTGTTGAGCGCCTTGAATCCGTCGTAATCGACAATGACGCCTTCCAGATAAATGATGGAACCTTTGTCGCTCATGACGCTGCTCCTTCCGGCTCAGGCTTGGCTTTTCTGAATCGTTTCCGGATCGTGTCGATATGCATGCGCCGCATGAGGCCCACCAAGCCGTCGGGAAACAGCAGCACCACCGCAATGAAGAGACCGCCCAGAAAGAAGGGCCAGAGCTCGGGGAAATAATTCGTCAGGATGCTGCGGCCGAAGTTGACGCCGACCGCACCGATGATGGCGCCGATCAAGGTACCTCGTCCCCCGACTGCAACCCAAATCACCATTTCCAGCGAAGGCAGCACACCGATCTGCGCGGGCGTAATAATCCCCACCTGCGGCACATACAAGAGTCCGGCGAGTCCCGCGAGCCCGGCCGACACCACAAACACAAACACCTTATAATTCGACGGCGAATAACCTGAGAATAGGACCCGCTGCTCGCTGTCGCGCACCGCGACCAGCACCTTGCCCGCGCGTGACTGGATGATCCACCGGCAGAGGAAATACGCCCCGCCCAGCGCCAGAACGGTGACGACGTACAGCGTGCGTTGCGTGCCCGGATCGCTCAGTCGGAACCCCAGGAGCTGCTTGAAATCCGTCAATCCGTTGGTTCCACCCAGGTTGGTTTCGTTGCGATTGAACACCAGCCAGGCCGACAGGGCCACAGCCTGCGTGATGATCGCGAAATACACCCCCTTGATCCGGCTCCGAAACACCAGCAGGCCGAAAACCCAGGCGCAGGCCATGGGGACGAGAATGCCCAACCCCACCGCCGCCAGAAAACTGTAGAACGGCGTCCAGAACAGGGGCAATTCCTTGACCTGGTTCCACACCATGAAATCCGGCAGGGCACTGCCATAGACGCCTTCCGATCCGATCGTGAGCATCAGGTGCATGCCGATGCAGTAGGCGCCGATACCGAAAAACACCCCTTGCCCCAGACTCAGAATGCCGGTGTACCCCCAGATGAGATCCAACCCCAGGGCCAGAATGGCGAAGGCGAGAAACTTCCCGAATCGGTTCAGCGTGAAATCCGAGACGTACAGCCACGAATCTTCAGCGGGCAGGAGGTTCAACGCCGGCAGGACGACAAGGAGCACCAACCCGACGAGCCAGAAGAGAAGCCCCTCACGTTCTGGTTTCGGTTGCGTTTCGATCGAGGTCTCGTTGATCGTGTTCATGTTAGTCCGCATGCCGCCCCTTAATGGCGAAAAGACCGGAAGGGCGCCGTTGCAGGAACAAGATCACCAACCCCAGAATGAAGACTTTACCGTAGACGGCGCCGAAGCTCGGTTCAAGAAATTTATTGAGGCTGCCGATGCCTAATGCCGCGACGATCGTACCAGCGAGCTTGCCGACTCCGCCGGTCACCACGACCATAAATGAATCAACGATGTAATTTTGCCCCAGGCCAGGCTCGACATTTCCCACCAGCGTGAGGGCGCACCCGGCCAATCCCGCGAGCCCGGATCCGAATGCAAAGGTGTAGGCATCGACTTTTCTCGTCGGAATGCCCAGACAAGCGCTCATGTTCCGATTTTGAGTGACCGCTCGCACCCGCAACCCGAGGCTCGATCGAAAGAGCGCCAGATAAATCCCGATGACGCAGACGATCGAGAGCGCGATGATAAACAGACGGTTGTACGGGAAATAGACGCCGGCCAGCACTTGCACGCCGCCGCTCAGCCAGGCCGGAGCGGTCACGGCGGTCACATCTCCGAACAGCACCCGCGCCAACTGAATGAGCACCAGGCTGACGCCCCAGGTCGCCAACATTGTTTCCAGGGGACGGCCATACAGAAAGCGGATCACGGTCGCTTCGATAAACAGGCCGCAAGCCCCGGCTACAAGAAACGCGACGGGAAGCGACGCCAGGAAATACGCATCGAAGATCGACGGGGGTAAGTAGGCTTTGAACAACTCCTGGGTCATGAACGTGGCATAGGCCCCCACCATCATCAGCTCGCCGTGAGCCATGTTGATGACGCCCATGAGACCGAACACGATCGCCAGGCCTAACGACATGATCAACAGAATGGAGCCGAGGCTCACGCCTCGAAACAGCGTTTCGAACACCCCGGCCCAGGTACTCCAGAGCTCGATCCGCTCAATCGCCTTTGTGACGGCAAGCCGGACCGGACCGTTGGATTCGAGCGCGCCGGCGTTGCCGGACAACTGCTGCGCCAGTTCTTTCAACGCCGGAAGCGCGTTTTGACTTTTCAACTCTCCCAGCTTTTCGGCGGCGGCAATCCGCGCGGCGGGATCCTCCTCCGCAAGCCGGAGTAAGGCCGCCCCCTCTTCCATGGCATAGCGAACCCAATACTGTGGCTCCTTAACCGCAGCGGTCTCCAGCCAGGCTCTCGCCACCGGTTGACCGGACGTCCCGAGGTCGCCGGCCGCCGCGCGCCGCACGGCCTCATCGCCGCTGGCAAGATTCAGCTTATTCTTCAACAGGGTCTTGATCGGTTTGACCGCCACCCGCGTCGCGCGATCGGCGTCGTCAAGCGCGCGCTCCAACCGGCTGAGCGTCGCGGCATCACCCGTATCGACCAGCGCATGCACCGCCTGCTGGCGCACGTCGGCATCCTCGCCGGCGAGCTGCCCAATGAGCCTGTTGATATGTTCCATCTCTGCCGCATCGGCCGCCGCTGGCGGAGAAGAAGTGACCTCGTCCAGGCCGGCTGCCCGAGCCGTCATCCCCCACGCAACAAGTACCACCACGGCAAGCACTGCGAACCCCTGGCGAATCCCCAATCCTGTTATCGTCACGCTACAACCACCATGTTCAGTGTTCATCCGCCGGGCCAGAACTCCGGCCGCCCTGAATTCCCCTCACGGCAGGGAAACAGAACGGCCGGGCTGGTTCAGCTGGAAAAGCGCCTCCCTCTCTCAGCCCTTCTTCGAGTATGTCCCCTGATGCGTAATCCAATCGCACCCCTTATCGGGACTGGTGTACTCACTCCAGGGCTCCGGTTTCACCAGCCCTTTTGAGCGTGACACGATCTTAAACTGACCGTCTTTGAGAATCTCGCCGATCAGGACCGGCTTGTGCGTGTGATGATTCCCCTGATCCATCAGGATCTCTCCGCCAGGGGCAAGAAACTTCTGGCCATAGACGGCCTTGCGCACCTTATCGACATCGATGGAGCCGGCTTTCTCAACCGCCTGCTTCCAGACATGCACGCCGAAATACGCGGCTTCGATGGGATCGTCGGTCACCCGCTTCTCGCCGTCCGGCAAATTATTCTTCTTGCAGTAGGCCTTAAAGTTCGCCACGAACTGCTTGTTCTGCGGCGTCTCCACGCTCTGATAGTAGTTCCACGCCGCCAGATGACCGACCAGCGCCGTGGTATCCATTCCACGCAATTCATCTTCTGCCACGCTGAACGCCATGATCGGCGCATCTTCGGCTCGCAACCCTTGATTGGCGAATTCTTTGTAGAACGGCACGTTACTGTCGCCGTTGATCGTGCTGATCACCGCCGCGCCGCCACCCGCCGCAAACTTCTTCACCTTTCCGACAATGGTCTGATAATCCTGATGATGAAACGGGGTGTACTCTTCCATGATGTTCGCTTCCGGCACTTTTTTCGCCAGCAGCATGGCGCGCAAGATCTTGTTCGTGGTGCGCGGATAGACGTAGTCCGTCCCGAGGAGATAGAACTTCTTAAATCCACCCCCCTCCTTGCTCATCAGATACTCCACCGCCGGCACCGCCTGTTGATTGACCGCCGCGCCGGTATAAAACACATTGCGCGAGCACTCTTCCCCCTCGTACTGAACGGGATAGAACAACAGTCCGTTGTTCTTTTCGAACACCGGCAACACCGACTTCCGGCTGACAGACGTCCAACAGCCGAACACGACTGCAACTTTATCCTGCAGCAGAAGCTGCTTGGCTTTCTCTGCAAAGAGATCCCAGTTCGAGGCCGGGTCGACGACAACCGGCTTGATCGGCCGCCCCAACACCCCGCCCTTGGCGTTGATCTCTTCGACCGCCATCAGTACGGTATCGCGGAGCGACACTTCACTGATGGCCATGGTCCCACTCAGTGAGTGCAGAATACCGATCTTGATCGGCTCCTTGTCAGCCGCATAGGACAAGGCCCAATTCCCAAGATTGCCGAGCAACGCCGCGATCCCAATGCCGGCGGTCATACGCGCCCCCTTCACTAGGAAATCCCGGCGCGAGGGGTCGGACTGATCGGTTGATGCCGTCACACCTGCTTCGACGATGGTTGAATCAGAATGGTCTTGAGCCATGATGGAACTCCTCTACTCTATATTTCGAGTTGCTATTCAATCATTGTGACTGGGGTTAGTACTGAAACTGGAAGGCGAGGACAAATCGATTGACCTTATCGCCCACCGCATTTTGCGCATAGTTGAATAACCCTTTGGTCGCAATATCGCCATACTGCCAGAAGGCGGATACGCGCGAGTTATACCCGTCGATCACATAGTTCAGACCGCCTTCCCATTCGCTTCGCTGGTTGCTTTGATCCGGCGCAATATAGGTATAGCGGCCGTACGGCTGAAAGCGGCCAATTCCGACCACTTGCGGGAAGAGATACAAGGCATACCCCGTGTAAGAATTCCCCCGAAACATGCCGAAGTTGTTCCCCCCTACGCCGACGACACCACCGACGCCGGGACTGCTAAAGGCGCGCACATCGTAATCGGCAAAGTAGCGCTTGAATTCCGCGTTGATCGTCAGGACGCCCATGTCGTTCGGGAGGAGTTTCTCAAACAGCAGATCACTCGTGAAGATAGTCATATCAGATCGAAACTGGTAGGACCCAGCGCCGTTACTCTGATGGTTGAAGCCGGCGGCTAGCGCGAGAATATCCCCTGCTTTCCCGTAGTACGTGCCACTGGTGTAATACCCCGGGTTTTTTTCTGGATTCCATAGGTTGTAGGTCAATCGACCGGCATACAGCAAGTTCCCGCTTTGATTCGGCCCGCATGGGCCGCCACAGCCAGATCCTGCCGACTGGAGACCCGTGAAGACTCCGAACGAATATTGCAGATGTCCATACCCGGGATCGACTTGTCCCCAAATCACCGCGCCGTTGTCACGGCCATAGAGTCCCGCGCCCCCCTTCCCGAAGTTCCCGCTAAAGTCTGCGGAATTGAACGGCGTCTTAAAACCGTCAAACACGGCGTGAAAATACGGACCGTTCAGCTCGCCGCGTTCTCCCGGAACGAGTAAGCGCCCCACCCACAGGTTCACATAAGAGTTGTATTCAAACTTTCCAATCGCATCAAGAATACCGATGGTGGAATTGCCCCCAAAAAAATTCGTCGCAGAGGGACTTTGCCCTCCCCCTGAACCGTTACCGCCGCCGCCGCCGTTGATTGAACTGGGGCAATTGAAGCATTCGGTATTGAATTCGAACTTGAGATACCGGTTGAGCTGCCCGTTCATATAAATACGAGCATTCTGAATGCCGAAGTTATTGCTATAGTTCTTTCCATTCGCCGACGCATCCTGGAGTGCGGAGAATTCTGCCCGCACGCCCATTCCAATGCTGATCCATTGCTGCTGGTCCGCGCTCGAAATCTTCCCGCCTGACGGAAAGATATCGGCATAGCTGTTCGGCGCGGAGAAGATACTCCCCACTAGCAGTGCCAGGCTCATCTGTATCGCTAAGAGAATTGTGCGCCCTCGAGAGTATTGCGGATTCATGCAGACCGCCTCCTTTTAACTAAGCCGTTCGCTCTCCGATACAACTGGTTTCAATCCAGTCCCTCAGAAATCAACCAACTTGCCGAGGTGCCACGCAAAAAAAAAGCCCTCAAGCCCCGTTGGGCTGGAGGACTTCATTGTCCGCCACTCTGATGTGCTCTAGATGTACTGCTGAGGAACTGCCGTATCACAAACGGGACACTACGTTGTGCCCCAAATACGTAGGCCGCAGTCTAGCCTCGAACGGAATTCCCTGTCAATAGTCTCCCCGAAGACCGCCCCTCTCTCAACACAAACTCAAGCCATCGGGACAGACATGAACGGTTGAAGCCGCCACGATATCTGCGGCGACCGTTATTCTACAGGCCTAATCGGTCGGCACCATGCGGCGGCACGGCCACTCATCACTGCGCGTACCCCGCTCATAAGATTCAGCGTGAGGCGTAAGGCAGTCCCTCATCATTTCACTGCGCCCGTTGCTGTGCTAGACTCTCCAGCGAAATTCTACGAGGACTCACGCATGCGACTCCCCATCTTGGCTTATTGCATTGTCAGTCTTTTCTTTGCCAGTGCCTGTTCTTCGACGGCATCCCTCGACATTATGCTCAAAGAAACCGATCTCGGATCCGTGTATCTTGAACGGTCCCCTGCTCGTATCCCCCCGGCCGCTCATCCGATCAGAATTCAACCGGAGGTGATGACTCAAATTCTTCGCGGGATCACTGCGCAAGAAGAATCCGGACTCTTGGGGAAATTTGCAGGCAGCAAGTCGGAACCGGTCCGAGTCTTCACCGAAGAGCAGGTGCAATTTCTCGCGCCACTCCTGACTGAAGGTCTTACGAAAGCTGCATCGGACCAACAGATTGGATTTCGCCTAGGCCCAACACGTGCCTCAACGGAAATCCAACAAGGGACGGTCTATGCCTATGGACGGTCACTCTATGTCACGTTGCCGTGGCTGTCCACGGTTGCCCGATATGGAGCCGGCGGGAGGCCACTAGCAAAAACCATCGGCTTCACCCCTGAATCCGCCAGGCGACCGGACAGCTACCGCACGGGACCCGACAGTGAGGCGCTCGTCATCATCGACTATGAGCTTCTCGCATTGCAGCCGCAAATCCCCGCCCTCATTCCGTCCCCCACTCCGACCGTAATCCCTGCTCCAGCTTCATCCGATCAAGGCAAGCAAGGAACGGACGCTCAACTGCGCGCCTTACAGGAACAGATGCGTCAAAAAAATGAGGAAGTGGATGGGCTAAAAAAGGAACTACAGGATATCCGCAGGCAACTTACTGAGCCATCAACCGGCACAAAACGAGCACTCCCCAAGTCGAAATCAACACAGGAATCACGATAGCCTCGCCAAGCCCTTTACGGCCTGGCTCCGCTGCCTGCCCGCTCTTCAATCGAACTGGCCAATAAAATCGCCTCAGCGATCTCCCGCATCGACTTCCTCAAATCCATACTCTGACGCTGGATTAGCTTGAACGCTTCATCCTCGGAGAGCTTTTTCGATCGCATCAAGCAGCCTTTCGCCCGTTCGAGCAATTTCCGCACGGCCAGCGCTTCCTGCATTTCGAATGATTTCTCTAATAACGTCGTATGCTCAATGGAGATCGCCGCTTGATTGGCGATGGCTTGCATGAGCCGCACTTCTTCCGACGTGAAGGTACGGGGAACCGACGTGTAACTATTGATCACGCCCACGCACTTTTCCCGCATCATCATCGGCACCGAAAGCAAGGAGCAGAGCCCTTCCTTCGCCGCCAAGTCCGGATACATATAGTCCCGCTCTTTCGTCACCTCGGGCACAATAATCGACCGGCGCCCCTGGACGGCCCTGCCGCTGATGCTCTGTCCGACCTTGAGATTGGGCTTTCGCCGGTACTCTTCACTCAAGCTTTGTGTCGCCACAATTCGCAGTTCTCCGCTGGCTTCGTCCAGCAGCATGATCGAACAGATTTTCGACCCCAACATCTGCGCGGTCATGGTCACGATGAGCTGCAACACATCCTCGGTGATCCGGTTCGAGGCAACCGTCTCGGAGACTTGCGAGAGCGTCTCCAACTGCAGCGCCTTCCGGCGCATCTGGTCGTAGAGTCGCGCATTCTCGATCGCCCCGCCGACCTGATTGGCAATGGTCGTGAGCAGCGCAAGTTCATCCTCTCGATACCTGCGCGAGCGTTTATGCTGCACATTGATAACGCCGCTGACTACTTTCTTGGCAAGAATCGGCACGGATACAAACGCTTGATAGCGATCTTCCGGAAGGTTGTTGAAAAACTTGAACCGAGGATCCTCACTGGCGTTGCTGGGAATCACCACACGAGTCCGCTCGCGGGCCACCCAGCCGGTGATGCCTTCGCCTAATCCGATCGTAATGCGCCCAATCAATCTGGGGTGCGGATTCTTTGATGCCCGCAGGATGAGCTCATCCCGTCCATCGGACAGCAGATATAGCAGACAGGCGTCCGCTTTCGTCACCTCGACCACGACATCCACAATGTGCCGAAGCACGGACTCAAGATCGAGGGTGTTACTAATCGATTCACTGATCCGATGCAAGACATCTACTTCACGAATTTTTTCCCGCAATGCTCGCTCTAGGTGTGCCGCTGAAAGCTTTTTTGATTCCATACCCATAGATCCCACGAGAGAACGTCTCTCACTGCCCCCGTTTCGCTGTGTACCGTGATCGTCCGCTTCCCCCAACCGAAACCGTTTTAAACCACTCCGCAAACGTGCCTCGCTCAATCGGGACAATCCGAACTCGACCGATCGCGTTCGGCCACACGCCTACGACTTTCCCTTGCGAGACCTTCTTGTCATGCTGCATGGCCGACCACACCTTCTCCAGAGAAGGACTAGTCAGACGATCGGACAAACCGGCAGCACGGACGACCGACCTGATTCGATCAACCGTCTTGGAATTGCAATATCCCTGATGCCTGGCTAAATCGGCTTCAAGCACCAGTCCAATGCCGACAGCCTCTCCATGAATCAACGATTGATAGCCGCCTAAGGCCTCCAGCGCGTGTCCGATTGTATGCCCATAATTCAAAATTCTTCGACGATCAGACTCCTGCTCATCCGCCGCCACCACCTGAGCCTTAATCTCACAGGAGCGCTTCACAATCTGCATGACAGCCCGAGGCTCAAGCTTCAAAATGGCTGGCATCGTTCGTTCGAGATATACAAAGAACCTCTTGTCGGCAATGATGCCGTACTTAATCACTTCGGCCAGACCTGCGATCCATTCCCGCTTCGGAAGTGTGCCCAGAAACTTCGTATCAATCCATACGGCCTTGGGCTGATGAAATGCTCCGATAAGATTCTTTCCCAACCGATGATCGACGCCGGTTTTCCCGCCGACACTCGAATCTACTTGCGCGACCAGTGTAGTCGGCACTTGGACGAACGGAATCCCTCGCTGGTAAATCGCGGCAGCAAACCCTGTCATATCTCCGACAACCCCACCCCCCAAGGCCATCAGCAACGACTTCCGTTCGAAGCGCTCCCTCGCCAGGACATCGAGAATCTTCTCAACGGTCGCAAGCGTCTTATTCTTTTCCCCTGGTGGCAATACGATTGAGACCGGATGGAGGCCGGCTTGTTTACATTGCGAGACCACTGCGGAGAGGTAGTGCCGAGCGACATGGCGATCTGTCACAATACCGACACGTTCCGTCGAGGCAAGCGACTGAAGGCGCACCCCAAGCTCGTCGATCAAGCCTGGTTTGATGACAATGTCGTAGCTTCGCGACTTAAGCGACACAGACACTCGCTGTTCTATTTTCCCCATAGTTCTCAACACTCCTCAGAAATCTCCTCAGGCCATACGACGGCTCTTCAGGATCCACACACTACAGAATATGCGCCAGCGGTGAGGTTGCTCCCAAGGAAAAACCGCGTGGATCGTAGCATAGGTTCGGACGAACTAAAAGGTGATCACTTCACTAGTCACCAGAAGCGCTACCATCAGCCGCTGCATAACGCAGACAACTCCTCCAAAATGAATCAGCCCGTACTCGTTGCCAGCTGCAACAAGTACGGGCTGATTCAAAGCCGCATTGCTATCCGACTATGTCGTGCGAATAATCGTCGGAGTCATGAATATCAACAATTCCTGTTTCGACACGCTCTCCGATTTATTCTTAAACAGCCATCCCAGGACGGGAATTCGTGACAGGTATGGGACTCCCTGCACGTTGTTATTCTGAGTATCAACAAACACACCACCGATTACCATCGTCTCGCCATCTCGGACAATAACCTGGGTCGTCGCTTCACGACGATCAATACTCGGACCAGCGGGGTTGCTTCGAGCACCGACCGCATTTCGAGTGGCACGAACCTTCATGAGAATCTGCTTCCCTACTTCCTTCGGGTCGCGCGACGTAATCTGCGGAGTGACGTTAAGCTCAAGGTTGGCATCCACAAACGTAGTCTGCGTTCCCTGGAGCGACGTAGTTTGGAACGGAATCGATTCACCCTGCGAAATCTTTGCTTCACGTTTATCCAGTGTGGTGATCTTGGGGGCCGCGATCACTTTGCTCAATCCCAACAACTCTCCGGCAGACAGCCGTAAATCTAAGGCAAAGCCAGGAGCTAACTTGCCAAACTGATACCCGATGGCCGGAACCGCTGGAAGTCCGCCGACCTGCGCGGGAAGATTGACGATAAAGTCTCGAGGGATTGTGGTTGTGCCAGTACCTCCGGTTGGAGCAAATGCGCCCGTCGAATTCCCAAAGAAGTTGAATGAGTTGGAACCAAAGTCACCGTTTTGAATGCCCCATTGAATACCCATACCACGAGCGTACACCGTATCAGCTTGAACGATGCGCGCTTCGATTTGAACCTGAGGAACCTGGAGATCCAAGCCATCTACCAATTGTTTCATCACTGCAAGCTTGGTTTCGGTATCTCTCACAATTAGCGCGTTGCTTCCTGCGCTGATATTCATGACTCCGCGAGGACTCAAATACTGCCGCAAAGCCGTTTGAAGCTCCTGCGCCTGGAGGTTCCTGATATAGAACACTCGGTCAACCAGCTCCTCGGCTTTGGTCTTCGCTTCTTTTGCGCGGGCTTCTTCATCCTGCTGCTTGGCAATGTTCGTCAGCGTATCAACCCACACAATCGTTCCCTGGCGAATCATGCCCAGCCCATTCATCTTGAGCAGCATGTCCAGGGCTTGATCCCATGGTACACTGACAAGCTTCATGGTTACCTTAGCCTTAACCCCCTCGCCCACCACGATATTAAATCCACTAACCTCAGCAATGAGCCGAAGAATGTTGGTGATATCAGCCTGCTGAAAATCTAACGAGATCCGGCGGCCGGCAAAGCGTGTCTGCCCGGCAACCAGATCATCTCCTCGGGGATCGCTTTCAGGAACGGTACTCTCCGTAGCCATCTGAACGGTTCGGATCTTAAACTTCCCTTGAGCAGACCCTATGATCTGTCCCTTCTTGACTCGCGTCTCCCTCGGCATCACCTGTCCAGGATCTGCAAAACCACCACCGCCAATTCCAACAGGATCGGCAATACTCCCCGCGATTGAAGTGGCCCCATTCACTGGAGCAACACTTGCCTCCACCGCTCTCGGTTTTAGCGAAACCAGAATGTCATGTCCAACGGGAGTGACCGAAAATGAGGGGCGTCCAAGCAGTTCGAGAACAAGGCGAACTTTATCCGCATGATATCCAACTCTGACTTTCTTAAGAAGCTGATGCTGGCCTGACACAAGGGGTGATTTGAGCGCCGACGACACCGAGATAAGATCGACGATCAGCCGATTCTCGTCTAACAATCGAGCGGAAGAGAATAATTTCCCATCGCCCTTCACAAGAACTGTCACCTCATCCCCTTCCGGACGGACTTCAATCTTGGTCACCATTTGAGCTGGAACATCGATCGCATTCGGCGCGATGGGTGCCTGGCTATACGCCCGTTCCTCAAGACCAGCCGCTTGAGGAGACAAGGCCTCGGCTTGAATATTCTGAGCACTCAGCAAAACGCCTATCATGCCCAACCACCATGCCCGGCGAAACGAAGTATCTGCCACTAGTGTTTTCATTCTGCGCCCTCTTTCGGGTGAAGAAGCTTCACGTATTCTCGCTCCTGTTTCTTCCCATAGACATCGGTAAACCGTTCTTGCACGATAATTCCTCGCTCCGTAATGGCACTCACGACACCATTATTCTGCCCTAAGCGGGTCCCTCGTCTAACCGCATATCCATACCCCTCAGGAGTCTGAACCATCGCGGTGTACCCATACGCCCCCCACACAATGGCGATCAAATTCAGCTCCGTCAAATTGACGCGTTGCAGTGGAGGAAGGTTGACATCCATTTTCCCCGGCTGCAGTTGCTGCACAACCGGCGCAAACGGATCTCGACGACCTGATGGATCATATCCAAATCCGCTCCCACCTTCAGAAAAAGAGGACGGAGATGAGAGCACTGCCTCTCCTTCAACCGAAGGATTGGCCATCAACGTCGGAGCTATGGTTTGTCGTTGGACTTCGGGAACGGCAGGCAACTTGATCGAATCTTGTCGTAGCGGGTTGATTTGACTTGGTGGACTCAACGTCCCTGCACCGACTTCCTCGCCTACTCCCACAAGGACACATAGCATCATTCCGCTAAGGAAGATAGTGCCCACTGAAATCCTGGATACACTGACTATCCGTGCCACACTAGACATTTGCATAGCTCCTCAATCGCTATTTGCCCACCGGAGCTGGCGTCCCAACATTTGCCGCCGAAATTGCGGCAACCTGCTTTTCCGGGGGAGCCGCATATGCCACAAGATCAAAATGCGCCTGAGACACGATTCTCCCCTGCTCCATCTTCGGCGTTCCCATCTTGAGACCAGAGACCGTAATGATTCTGGGCAACCGATTAATACGATCAAAAAAAAGTGCGGTTGTATGATAGGCTCCGCTGGCTTCGACCGCGACAGGCATCTTCACGAAAAGCTTCGACGCGTCTTCGATCTGAGCTCCCGGCCTCCACAACTTAATATCAAGCCCCAGACGGACACCGAGATCAGATACTTGCTTCAGCAGCATGACCGCTTCTTCTTCCGGAGGAAGTCGCTCCTTCTTCTTAGCCAATTCGATTTCAAGCTGCTTGTTAGCAGCGAGCAGTTCGTCGAGATGCTTCGCCTTGATCGTGAGGGTCTGAACTTCTCCATCCAATCGCGCATTATCCGCTTGAAGCATGTCAATCGAAGCAGCTTTTGGCTCTGCAATATAGAAGTAAAACCCGGCCAGCAGCACCCCCACGAGCAGCCCCAGCAAGGCCAGCTTCTGTGGAGCAGGGATACTGCGGAGCGTCTCCAAATTGATAGAAGGCAACGCCATACTCAGCCTTTCAGGCGAAATGCCAGTTTGAACTGATAAATATTGATCTGGTTTTCTACTGCAGCCTTACTTTCTTGTAGACTGATGTTTGCAAAAAAATCGGTCCTGCGTAGATTATTGACGAACTCGACCACATCGTCATTCGTCAACGCCTTCCCTTCCACCTCTACATTTTCAGCGGATAGCTTCAAATTGGTGAGCCAGACTTTCAAAGGCTCGATGCTTTGGCTCACAAAGTCCAAAACCTTGACCGGCCCAACTCGTGCCGAATCAAGCTGATCAATCACGCGATTCTTATCCTCTAGCAGTTTCTTCTTCTGCTCAAAGTCCTGAACCTGCTTCACCTGCTCTTTGAGCTGTACCACTTGTTTCTCTTTAGCAAGCTTCTCCTCCTGCCGAGCCTCGATTGTTTCGTCAAGAGAAGACGAATACCACCAACAACCTGCAATCGTGATCAGAAGCACACCGACACCCAGGAGAGCCTGCGCTCGAACATCATACTGAGGTTTGGCGGTGCGCCCTTTAGGCCCAGGCAGTAGATTAATGCGAATCATCGGTCCCCCACTGATCTCAAGGCCAGCCCCACCGCAACAGAAGCGAGCGGCGCTATTTCAGCCAGGGCATCCTGATCAAAGTCACTTCCCGATGTATCAATTTCACCAAACGGATTGGCAACTTCGACCGGCGTTTGCATGCGGTCGCTCAACTGCTGCACGAGCCCACTGACACGCGCAACCCCGCCGCATACTAAGACGCGATCCAGTCCCACGTTTGAAGCAGAGGTCTTGAAATAATCAACTGTTCGGGCAATCTCTGACGCCACTTCTCCATTAACGCTGTCAATCACACTGTCAAGAGAACCCCCAGCAGCCATCCCACTTCGCTCGCCCTTCTTGGTCTCTTCGGCCTCTTCATAGGACAGGCCCATCTCTCGCTGAATCGCTTCAGTATAACGATTCCCACCCAACGGGATATCTCGGGTAAATAAGGACACGCCACCGCGAATAATATTGACATTCATCACACTGGCACCCAAATTTACCAGAGCCGTCGTCTCATCCTGGGCCAGGGGATAGTTAATCGCGTGCATGTTTTCAATTGCAAAGGCATCGACATCCATAACCATCGGCGTCAATCCGGCACCCTTGACCAACTCGGTCAACTCATTAATCTTATCTTTCTTTGCCGCCACAAGAATAACCGACATCTCCCCGGACCCCTCGCCTGAGGCATCAACAGGGAGTACATGGAAATCAATATTCACTTCATTAATATCGAACGGGATGTATTGCTCCGCCGCCAATCTCACTTGCCCCTCCAGCTCCTCATCGGGCATGGGAGGCAAACTGATTTTCTTCACAATGACGGCATGACCTGATATGGATACCGCGACCTGCTTGTTCTTGACGTTCGATTCCTCGAACAGCTCGCGAATTGCTGAGACAACCCGTCCTTCGTCCATGACCGTCCCATCCACGATCACTTCTGGCTCCAACGGCTTCATGCCAAACTTCTGGAGATAGTATCGCCCCTTACTTTCTCTCAGCTGCACCAATTTAATTGCGCTCGACCCGATGTCGAGCCCAACCAACTGACGCTTGGGGGTCAGTAAGGACACAATGTCGGTTTCAAACATGTTTTTAAAAGTGCTTAACATATCCCTCACCCGCTACTCTACAGGACAAACTTTCGAGCGCGAATCATTTTCTGAATTTCAGCCACATTCTCCCGCGTATACAGCCGCCAGTTTCGCCAGTCGCGAGGAGGCCCAGAAATCAACCCCTCGCGCTCCCACCGAAACAACGTGGCTTTGGATATATCGAACAAGTCGCACACCTGATTCGTCTTATACCCTGAGATCTTGCGAATCGCGTTTCGTTTCTTCACGTGAGAAAGTGCCTGAGGGAAGCTGGGTTCTGCAGGTACAGGGTAAGTATAGTCAATATGCTCGACCTGTCAAGCAACGCGACCAAACTGGCAGGAAGTAGCTCAAGCTCCAACGGCTCAGAATCCTACTTAAGACTTCTGCAGATCTCGATGCTTAAGAATCACTTCGTGGCCGATTGCGCCAAGGCTTTCCCGAAGCCGGCCGGCAATCGCTACCGATCGATGACGCCCGCCGGTGCACCCAATAGCAATGGTGAGATAGCTGCGCTGTTCACGTTCGTAGAGAGGGATCAAGAACTTCAACATACTCTCCAACTGCGCCAAGAGATCAATGGCGTCAGGATCGGACAACACAAAGGCGCGAACCCGCGGGTCATCTCCGGGAAGAGGCTTGAGGTCGGGAACGAAAAATGGATTCTTCAAAAACCGAACGTCAAACAGCAAGTCAATATCGTAGGGAACACCAAATTTGTATCCAAACGTCAGCAACGTCACCGTCAACCGCCTAGTGACGGGGCCACGAGAAAACTCCTTCGTCAAAACGTCACGAAGTTCGTGCACAGTCAGATCAGACGTATCGATAATCCGATCAGCATGGCGGCGCAACTCCGCAACCCGTTCCTTCTCAAACCGAACTCCCTCTAAAACTGGCAAATGTGGCAACAACGGATGCGGGCGACGCGACTCAGAAAATCGCCTAACAAGAACTTCATCCCGGGCTTCCAGAAAGAGCAGACGAATCGCATACCCGAGAGCTCTCACCCGCTCAAGCGTCCCGACTAAATCAGCAAAGAAGACTCGTTCGCGAACATCGACACCCAGTGCGACGTTCGAGATCTCCCCGCCTTGCTGATTGCATAATTCCACGAACGTCGGGATCAACGCAGGAGGGAGATTATCGATACAGAAATAGCCGGCATCCTCGAACGCCTTCAGTGCGTGCGACTTGCCGGATCCTGAAAGGCCACTGACGATGACGAGGTTCAGCTGTGCCATACGACTCTAGTGGAGACCACGCACGGTGCTTGGGAAGAGAACCAAACAATACACACTGATAATACCCGCAGTTTTCCGTTCGCCTGAACCGAAGCTAGGAGTTGCCGCCTTCAAGGCGAACCATCACTCTCCGGCTCCCGGGAAGGAATGCCCCCGTCGCCCCTCTGCGAAAGGCTCAATCAACACTACCCGCCCGCTGACACTCCGCTGAAGCACGTGAAGACTCCCAGTCTCCACATTTGCAAACAATAGAAAGGCCTCACTGTGACCGCCAAATCGGTCATGCGCCTCTGAGAAGGAGAGAACCGGCACTGCTCTTCGTTCCACCTTGAAGACTGGGACTTCTTGCCACTCAGCAGCCAACGCGCGCACCGATCGGACTCGGGTCGCCTTGGCAGGCTTATGACTGACCAAGCGCTCTTTCAGTTTTCTGAGTTGCCCGTCAATGCGATCCACCAACGCGTCAATCGTCGCATACATTTCTCGCGTCGAGGTTTTCGCTTGCACGCGCTTCCCGTGGACCATACAAACGGCTTCCGCCTTATGCTGAAGCTTCTCCACGCTCAAGACAACCTGAATCATCCCCGCTTTCACTTCGTACCGATCAAGCCGATCGAAACGTGTCTCAAGATACCGGCGAAGTGCCGACGTCACATCCATGTGGCGACCAGTAATTCGTAGCTTCATACGTAATGTCTCCTTACGTGAACTATCTCTGCCCCACACTCACCGGGTGCAGACTAAAAATGGCGTTTCCTCTGACTGGCAGAAGGAATGTTGTCCTCGGCGCGATATTTCGCCACCGTGCGCCGCGCGATCAGCACTTGCTGAAGTTTCAAACGCGCCGCGATTTCCTCATCCTTCAGTGGACGCTGCGTATCCTCTTCGGCAATCATCTTCCGGATCATTTCTCGGACCGATACGGACGACATCATGTCAGACGGTTGATCCGCCCGCTGAAGTCCCGCGTTAAAGAAGAACTTCAGTTCAAGCATCCCTTGCGGACAATACATATACTTATTGGCGGTAACACGACTGATCGTCGATTCGTGCATTCCGATATCTTCCGCCACCTGCTTGAGAACCAACGGCTTCAGATGCTCAATCCCTTGCTCGAAAAACTGCTCCTGAAATTTCACAATACTCGTCACAACTTTGACGATCGTCTTATTCCGCTGATCGATGCTCCGAATCACCCATTGGGCGGCTCTGAGCTTTTCATCGAGATACGACTTGGTTTCAGCAGTCCCTCCGTCTCCAGCCGTGATCAGTTGCTTATAGTACGGACTGATCCGCATACGGGGCAGGCCGTCATCATTCAGTAATACGACCCATTCCCCTTCGTTCTTGACGACAAACACATCCGGCACAATGACGTAATTCTGAGTATTCGTGAATGGACGGCCGGGCTTGGGTTCAAGATCTCCGATCAACTTCGTCGCTTCGAAGACTTCCTCAACAGTGACACTCAAGGCTTTGGCGATCTTGGCATACTGTTTTTTTTCAAGATCCTTGAGGTGATGCTGGATAATACTTTCGACCACGGCCCCCTTCAGTGCACCCGGCCTTGCGCCGAGCGACCCCATCGGGTTTTTGCCCAGGTGGCCGAGTTGAAGCAGGAGGCACTCTGGCAAGTCCCGCGCTCCGACGCCAGTGGGATCAAAGGTCTGAATATCTTTGAGAACCGATTCAGCCTCTGTTTCCGCAAACTCGCTTCCATTCACGACTTCAGCCAGAGTGATTCTCAAATAGCCATCGTCATCTAAATTTCCGATGAGTAGACGTCCAACCGCCTTCTCTCGCTCTGAAAGACCTGAGAGTGAGAGCTGCCATAGCAAATGCTCTTCCAGCGACGTCGCTTTGGCCACCGTCTGCTCATAGGAGGGAAACTCATCTTGAGAAGAGGAGGGATATTCCGAATCCCCGGCGCGACGATCAGAACCAAAGTATTCTTCCCAACCCGAAGCCGAAAACTCTTCGGGCGAACCTCGCTCTTCCGGCGTTCCCGCCTCTTCCGCGTTATCCTGTGTAGCCGCTGTGGCGGGGTCTTCCGTTTTTCCCTCCGCTGCCGCCGCTTCAGCCTCCTCAACTTCAGCCTGCACTTCGTCGAGAAGCGGATTTTCGAGCAGGTGCTGAGTCAGGCTTTGCTGCAACTCAAGCCGAGAGAGCTGCAACAGCTTAATCGCCTGCTGCAACTGCGGCGTCATAATCAGCTTCTGGCTCAACCTCAAATCGAGACGAAGTTTCATAACTGGATAGCAACCCTTCTACAGCTTGAATCGCTCCCCGAGATACACGGCCCGAGCGGTTTCACTCTTTACAATAGCCTCCGGAGAACCGGATTCCAGGATCAATCCTTCATTAATAATGTAGGCACGATCGGTAATCGATAACGTTTCTTGAACATTATGATCCGTAATGAGAATCCCAATCCCCTTGTCCTTCAGACGAAGGATAATCTGCTGAATATCGGCTACCGCAATCGGATCAATTCCGGCAAACGGTTCATCCAAGAGCATGAAAGATGGGCTTGTCGCTAAGGCTCTGGTGATTTCCAATCGACGCCGTTCTCCCCCTGACAGTGCGTATGCCATACTGCCACGAATATGCAGGAGATCGAGATCCTTGAGCAACTCATCGACCCGCGCCATCCGCTCACCACGAGGATAGCCTAGGATTTCCAAAATCGCCAAGACATTCTTCTCTACGGAGAGGCGGCGAAAGACCGACGATTCCTGCGGGAGATACCCGATCCCTCGCCTGGCCCGTTGATACATCGGTAGGTCCGTGATGGACTCGCCGTTAAACGTAATTTCCCCCTCATCCGGCTGGCAGAGGCCCACGACCATATCGAAGATCGTGGTTTTCCCGGCACCGTTCGGACCGAGAAGCCCGACCACTTCACCGGCACGCACTTCAATAGCCACGCCCTTCACGACTTTTCGCCCGCGAAAACTTTTCTCTAACCCGCGCGCACGCAAGCACGATGTGTGTGGACCGGCTACCGAATCCGGCATCTCGACTAATTTCGATTCAGTTCCCTGACTCATTTCACTCCGCCATGTTCGCCATCGATCAGGAGATGCGACCCTCCCTCAACAACACTGCGATCTTCATCAAGATATATAACAATCTTCTCTCCACTGACTCGTGTTCCCTTCTCCCAAGCCACCGGATCCCCAGTCAAGGTCACCACCCGACGACTATTGTCGAACACCGCCTTGTTAGACGTCGCATTTCCGGTCTCTTTTTCGATGCGCACATGGCCAGTCGCTTCAATCTGCTTGACGGATCGCCCTGAGGCTCCCGGCATCACATCGGCGCCCTTGCCCATTGGCTTGGTTGCAACAGAGGGTTCATTCTTTTTGATGTCACCGGGCTCCCCTTTCTTGGCATCCTCGGACTGAGGGGAAAACGAGACGACCATCTTGTCAGAATAGACCATCAATGTCCCTTGAGTCAGAATGACGGACCCTTCAAAAACGGCCTGACTATCCTGATTGCGCACAGTCATTTTTTTTGCGGTAATGGTTGTCGGCGCCTGGGTTGGGGTTGGGGTTGGGGTTGGAGCTGGGCCTGCCCCTTTAGCAACAGCGGCACCCGCTGTTGCGACAGATTCGGCTGTGACTGGAGCCAAGAAGCTAAGAACCAGAAACGAGATCCACATGAACATCATCAAGTACCTCAAACTCTTCTGACTCCGTCCGTCCCAACAATCCGATCCCGGTAATCTCCAATCCATTGCCGACAATGCGGACAGGATCACCGGTCTGAATAATCTTGGTGGCATCGGTCCAGGCCAGGTGATTGGTATAGATTGTATATCCACTTCCGGTTGCAATAATCAGCGGATCCGTTCGATTCGCCAACACAAAGTTTTTCGTCGCTGTATCGAGGGCGCCCTCGTCTCCAAGAACAGTCACCTCTTTTCCGGCTTGCCCATACAATGTCACTTCAACATCGCTCAGAACTGCGCGCTTCTCTTGTTCAAACAAGCGTGCCTGCTTGGCCTGCACTCGCCATTGCACCACATCGCCCTTGGTCTGCGTGAAGGTAAAGTCCGAGATCTTTGCGTCTGCACTTTCAATAGCGCCTGGCGCAGCAGACTGATTTGTGGGAGCCGAATCAGCGTTTACAAACAACAGATAAACCAGGAATGCCGCCAGCGCTCCACTCACAGTAAGGAGGCTTCGCCTGGCTAATACGTCCCACATACATCACCCTAGCCACCTGATAAGTTCATTGAAATTCTGGCACGATAGTAGCACCGAGGATCAGGCAAGTAAACGCCTGTAACTGGCCAGAAACAGAAAGAGCTCCTCACGCATATCACGCGAGGAGCTCTTTCTATTCAACACACAAACAAGTCTAGCGCTAGGCAGAGGCTTCTGGAGCAGCGACAGGAGTAGTCGTTGCAGGAACCGTGGCGGCCTTGGAAGCCTTCTCCACCATCGTCACCAATTCGATCGCCACCATTTCAGCGCCATCGCCGATGCGGCGGCGAGTCTTCACCATACGGGTGTATCCGCCCTGCCGATCCTTGAATCGTCCGGCGACATCGCTGAACAGCTTTGAGACCACATCCTTGCTTCGGATAAACGCGAGGGCTCGCCGGCGAGCCGGCAGGGTTCCTTCCTTCCCTAACGTAATCATCCGATCAGTAAATCCGCGGATCTCTTTTGCCTTCGCTTCGGTCGTCTCAATGCGTTCATGCTCCAAGAGCGAGGTCACAAGACTCCGGAACAAGGCCCATCGATGCTTCGTCTGCCGACCAAGTTGACGGCCTTTTTTTCTGTGTCGCACGGCATTCCCCTTCGCTGAAAATTACTCTGACTGCGAACTCCCGTTGCTGGAGGATCCGGCTTCAACCCGTCCTCCCAGCGTGAGCCCCATCTCCAACAATATTTCTTTGATCTCATTCAGCGACTTCTTGCCGAAATTCTTCGTCTTGAGCATTTCGTTTTCCGTCTTCTGGACCAGATCACGAATGGTCTTGATGTTGGCATTCTTCAAGCAATTCGCCGCTCGAACGGAGAGCTCGAGCTCATTCACGCTCCGAGAGAGATTCTTATTCTCTTCAAGTTCCGACTCATCATATCCCGCCTCGCGCTTGCCTTCACCGCGCTCTTCAGGGTTGATGAAGATATCGAGATGATCGCGCAAAATATTCGCCGCCGTCGACAACGCATCGCGTGGACTGATGGTCGCATCTGTCCAAATCTCCATCGTCAACTTATCATAGTCCGTCATGCGACCGACGCGCGCATTTTCCACATGAAAGTTCACACGCTTAATGGGCGAGAATACGGAATCGATCGCGATAACACCGATCGGCAATCCTTCTTCTTTATTGCGCTCGGCCGGGACATACCCGCGACCATGCTTTACCGTCAATTCAATGTCCAGCGTCGCATCCTTATCCAACGTGGCAATATGCAAATCAGGCGTGAGAATGGTCACATCGGCATCGTGGATAATATCGGAACCCTTGGCTTCGCCTGGCCCCTTCTTTCTCAAACGAATCGTCTTGGGCTTATCAGTGTGCAACGCCAATCGCAGGCTCTTGATGTTCAAGATAATGGACGTCACATCTTCCGTGACACCCGGGATTGTCGAAAACTCGTGCAGTACGCCCTCAATTTTCACCGTCGTCACGGCGGCTCCGGTCAACGACGACAACAACACACGACGAAGTGAATTTCCAATCGTGGTACCGAACCCCCGCTCAAACGCCTCGGTGGTGAATCGACCGAACACTGGGGAATTCGCATCTTTATCGACTTCAACCCGCATCGGGATCTGAAAGTCTTTCATCGCTTTAATCATGACTCCCCCTTCACAACCATCGAGTGACCAGCATACCGATAGGGATGATGCAAAACGTAGGCGGCTCCCTACCGGCCCAATGTGCTATCGAGAATACAATTCGACGACCATCTGCTCGTTGACAGGCAGCGTGATCTGTTCCTTTGTCGGCAAAGCGCGGATGGTGCCCTTGAGCGTACCCTTATCGAGTTCCAGCCAATCAGGAATCCCGCGTCCATCGACACCTTCTAATGACGATTGGATGGAGAGCAAATTCCGGCTCCGCTCACGCACTTGAATCACATCCCCCGTCTTGACCGTGGCTCCGGCAACATTGATTTTCTTGCCGTTCATGGTCAAGTGACCGTGACTCACAATCTGCCGGGCTTGCTTGCGAGACGCGCCAAATCCGAGACGGTAGGCCACATTATCCAAGCGACATTCCAACAACCGCAACAAAGCATCGCCGGTGACACCAGATTGCCGCTCCGCCTTTTCAAACAGACCGCGGAATTGGCACTCTTGCAATCCGTAAATTCTCCGCAGTTTCTGCTTTTCGCGCAACTGCAAGCTATAGTCAGAATTCCTGGGGCGCCCCTGACCGTGCTGCCCTGGAGGATAACTCCGCCGCTCGATGGCACACTTTTCGGTCATGCACCGAGTGCCCTTCAAAAAGAGCTTCTCGCCTTCGCGCCGACAGAGACGGCAAACTGGACCCCGATACTTAGCCACTGCATTACCTCCGGTTACAGGACGCCTGAATTCTGGCGCCAACATTGCTGCAGACTCGAACCTTGACGCTCCCCGCGGCTAGACACGCCTCCGCTTCGGTGGACGGCAACCGTTATGGGGAATCGGCGTAACATCGCGAATCAGATTGATGCGCAGGCCAGCGGCCTGAAGCGAGCGAATGGCTGATTCACGACCAGCCCCAGGCCCGTTCACGTACACATCGATTTGACGCATGCCACTCTCCATGGCCTTACGGGCAGCCGCTTCACCGGCACGCTGTGCCGCAAAGGGGGTACTCTTGCGAGAGCCCTTAAAGCCCTGATTGCCAGAGCTGGCCCAGACGACCGTATTACCGCCCATGTCGGTAATGGTGACAATCGTATTATTGAAGGATGCCTGGACATGCGCCACACCGGCCTGAACGATCCGGCGTTCCTTCTTCTTGCCCTTCTTCACACTCATAGACACTCCTTCACTTCAGAGCACGAGCGATCCGCTCGATCATCTGGCTGTCGGTTTCGGTTTGCTTGTCACACCAGCGCGTCGGCCCTTGCGCGTTCTGGCATTGGTCTTCGTGCGCTGGCCACGCACAGGCAAGCCTTTTCGATGGCGAAGACCTCGATAGGTCCCGGTGTCGATCAATCGCTTGATGTTCAGGGACGTTTCCTTGCGAAGGTCCCCCTCGACACGGTGATCGCGATCAATAATTTCTCTGAGCTTGACGATCTTATCTTCACTCAGATCCTTGATCCGAATCGAGCCATCCACGCCAGCCTTCCGCAGAATTTCTCGTGCGGCGGCCCGCCCAATTCCGTAGATGTACGTGAGGCCGATATCGGTCCGCTTGTCTCTTGGCAAATCGATGCCTGCGATGCGTGCCATGATCTCTCCTCTTTCCTATTCCCTAGACGAGCACAGACCAACCCTGCCCGGTGTTATCCCTGACGTTGCTTGTGCCTGGGGTTCTCACACAAAATTCGCACGACACCCCGGCGACGAACGACCATACATTTGGCACAAATCGGCTTGACTGAAGACTTTACTTTCATGACGCGTCAGCGCTCCTACTACTTGAAACGGTAAGTGATTCGGCCTCTCGTCAAATCGTATGGAGACATCTCCACCGTGACTTTGTCGCCCGGAAGAATTCGGATGAAGTGCATCCGCATCTTTCCAGAAATATGAGCTAGAAGGATATGACCATTATCAAGTTTCACACGAAACATGGCATTGGGTAATGTCTCTGCTACCGTTCCCTGTATTTCGATAATGTCTTCTTTTCCCACGTACTCCCATTCCTCTATCTGTACTGCAATTATGCGGCGTTTCGTACTCTCTGACTGAGTACCAGCGCCGGACCAGTCGGCTGAATTGCTATTGTATGCTCAAAGTGGGCTGAAAGGCTACCGTCAGCCGTCACCGCCGTCCAGCGATCCTCCAGCACACGCACTGCACTGCCGCCCACATTGACCATCGGCTCGATTGCCAGGACCATCCCGTACTGCAAACGTGGCCCCTGCCCGGCCTTTCCATAGTTGGGAACCTGAGGCTCTTCATGAAGTTGACGACCAATGCCATGGCCGACAAACTCCGTCACGACCGAATATCCAGCGGCTTCAACGTGCCGCTGTACTGCATGAGAAATATCGGTCAATCGATTCCCGACAATCGCCTTCTGAATACCTAGGTCTAGTGCCTCTTGCGTCACCTGAATCAGTCGAGCCACCGATTCGCTGGTTTCTCCGACCGCCACAGTGACGGCCGAGTCCCCATAAAACCCACCGACAATCGCACCCAGGTCTAGCCCGATGATATCGCCGTCCTTCAGCTTCCGTTTCGACGGAATTCCATGAACCACCTGTTCATTCACGGAAGCACAGAGCGTCTTTGGGTAACTGCGATACCCTTTAAATGCCGGGATCGCCCCACGATCACGAATAGCTTGCTCGGCAATACGATCAAGATCGTCGGTTGTCACGCCTGGCCGCACAGCGCTCCTCACGACTTCTAGCGCTTCAGCAACCACCTTCGACGCCTGAGCCATCACATCAATTTCTGCAGGCGTCTTGAGAATGATCATACTTTCTTATATGGCGTCAGCACTCTCGTCAAATTCTGATAGACCGCCTCGACCGCACCCGCACCATCTAGCTGCGTCAAGAGATGCTTGGAATCATAGTACGCAATCAACGGAGCAGTTTGTTCTTCATAAACCCGCAGCCGCGTTTCAATCGCATCGCGCTTATCATCGCTGCGCTGCACGAGCGCTTCGCCACATCGATCACAGCTATCACTCTTCTTCGACGGTGCAAACTCGACGTGGAAGGTGGCCTGACATTTTGGGCAACTACGTCTGCCACTGAGCCGACGAACCACATCTTCACGCGATACTTGAAAGTTGATCACGCGATCAAGACGAATATTATGCTGTGAAAGAACATGGCCCAATTCTTCAGCTTGCGGAACGGTCCGTGGAAAACCATCAAGCACGAAACCATTGGCACAACTTGGATCGCTTAGCTTGTCACGGACCAACCCGATGACGACAGAATCAGGAACCAACTTTCCCTGATCCATATAACTCTTGGCATCTTTCCCAAGAACCGTCTGCGCCCGAACTGCTTCTCGCAGCAAATCACCCGTCGAGATCTTGGCGATTCCAAATTGGGCGGCAACCTTCTCTGCCTGCGTGCCCTTCCCCACTCCTGGGGCGCCAAGAAAGACGAGACGCATTACTGATTACCCGTTCCTGCCGCGTAACGGAGCCATCCCCTTGCCTAGAAACCCCTCATAGTTACGCATCAACATATGAGACTCGATCTGCTGAGCCGTATCCAACCCTACTCCGATGACGATCAAGAGGGACGTCCCACCGAAATAAAACGGCACGTTCATCTTATAGATCAAGAATTCAGGAATAACGCACACAATGGCAAGATAGATAGCCCCAGCGAATGTAATCTTTGTCAGCACATTATAGATATAGTCGGAAGTCCTCTGTCCAGGCCGAATGCCAGGAACAAATCCTCCGTACTTTTTCATGTTGTCAGCCATATCAACAGGATTCAAAACCACGGCCGTGTAAAAGAAACAGAAGAACAGGATGAGCCCGACATACATGAGCGTATAGAGTAAAGATCCTGGCGCAAGCTGCGCTCCAATCGCCTTTACCCAAGGAGTCTCGAAGAAGCCCGCAATCGTTGCCGGGAATGCTATAATCGATGAGGCAAAGATCGGTGGAATGACACCAGCCGTATTAATCTTCAGCGGAATATGTGTACTCTGCCCACCAAAAACGCGACGCCCTACGACACGCTTTGCATACTGAACAGGTATCTTCCGACGCCCGCTTTCAAGAAAGACAATCGCAGCCACCACGGTGACCATCAACACAGCAAGACCGACCAGCAAGATTATATTAAGCTGTCCGACCTTGTAGAGATCAAAGGTCTGGGCTACTGCTGCTGGCAGACGGGCAACAATGCCTGAGAAAATGATGAGCGAAATTCCGTTACCGATTCCGCGTTCGGTAATCTGCTCGCCGAGCCACATGAGAAAGCCAGTACCGGCCGTGAGCGTAATGACCGTCATCAGACGGAAGGCCCATCCTCCGTTCAACACGAAGGCGCCTTGGTTCATTTGCTCAAGTCCAATCGCAATACCAAACCCCTGAATCAATGCGATAACGATCGTCCCAAAGCGGGTGTACTGAATAATTTTCTTGCGACCACGCTCCCCCTCTTTCGCAAGCTTCGAGAGGTGCGGCACAACCACGGTCAGCAACTGTAGAATAATAGACGCACTGATATAGGGCATAATGCCCAATGCGAAAATCGTCAGTCTGGAGAGTGATCCGCCCGAGAAGATGTCCAAGAATCCGAGGAGCGCGCCACCCTGCTTTGCCAAAAAGTCGGAGAGCGCATCGCCATTGATGCCAGGTGTAGGAATGTGAGCTCCCACTCGATAGACAACGAGCATCCCCAGCGTAAACAGGACTCGGGTCCTTAGCTCAGGAATCTTAAAAATATTCTGGAAGCTGGTAAAAAGTCGCTCAAGCACCGCCGATAACCTCGACTCGCCCACCGGCAGCTTGGATCTTAGCCTTGGCTGATTCGCTGAATTTATGCGCCTGAATGACCAACGGCTTGGTCAGCTCACCGTTTCCTAAAATTTTAATCTGCAAGCGCTTGCGCTTGACCAGCCCTGCATCCACCAACGCCTGCGGCGTCACAGTCGAAGGACCGGTCCAGGTTTCAAAGCTCTTCAGATTCAAAACATTGTATTCAGTTCTGAATGGGTTCGTGAAACCAAACTTCGGCAAACGACGAACCAGCGGCATCTGACCGCCTTCGAAGCCAGGCCGTTTCCCGCCGCCAGATCGCGCCTTAATACCCTTGTGACCCTTCGTGGCGGTCTTTCCATGACCCGATCCAGGACCGCGGCCGATTCTCTTTCGCTTCTTCTTCGCACCCCGTGCCGGGGATAAATCGTGCAAATTCATGGTTTCCCCACCTCAAGCAGATACCCAACCTTCTTAATCAATCCACGAACCTGTGGGGTATCAGGATGAACCGCTGTTTGTCGAATGTGGCGAAGCCCAAGTCCGCGCAATACGAGCCGATGCGTCTGGGGCGTCCCAATCGGGCTCCGCCGCAGAGTCACTCGCACGGCCGGGACCGTCGCCTTCTCTGTTTTCTCAGTTTTTGCAGTAGCCATTACGCACTCGCCCTTTCAAGTCGCTCCCCTGCAGCCTCTCGTCGAAGCCTCAGCACTTCCTCAGGATTGCGCAATTGACTGAGTCCCGCCAACGTGGCTCGAACAGTATTGAATGGATTGCCTCGGCCAAGCGTTTTGGCAATGATATTATGCACGCCGACCGCTTCAACAACGGCTCGCACGGCGCCACCCGCAATAATACCGGTACCGTCAACGGCTGGCTTCATGAGAACATGCTCGGCGCCGAACAACCCATGCACATCATGAGGAATCGTTCCGCCCTTGAGCGAGACATGCACGAGATTCTTCTTCGCCTGCTCGACCGCCTTGGAAATGGCCACCGGCACTTCAGCCGCCTTACCTTTTCCAATGCCGACCCAGCCATGACCATCACCGACCACGACAAGGGCGCAGAAGTTAAATCGCTTGCCGCCTTTCACAACCTTGGCTACGCGGTTGATGAAAACAACCTTGTCTTTCAAATTCAATTCGTCTGGATTAACTCGCACGCAATCCCTCTCTTCTTCCTTCCCGCCAGAAACAGGCAGGACTCACAGGAGTGAGCGTTCTAAAACTGGAGTCCACCCTCACGCGAGGCTTCGGCAAGGGCTTTAATTCGACCATGATACAGACGTCCACCGCGATCAAAGACAACGGTCAGCAGATTTGCCGCCCTTGCTCGATCGGCCAACAGCTTGCCCACCGCCTTTGCGGCTTCCATACTGCCGGTAGACTTCAATGTCTTCCTCAGGTCTTTATCAAGCGACGAGGCGGCAACCAAAGTTGAACCGTTCAAATCGTTGATCACCTGTGCGTAGATATGCGAGCGGCTTCGAAACACATTGAGCCGCGGGCGCTCGGTGGTTCCTATTACACGCTTGCGAACGCGCTGTCTTCTCTGCTCGAGTTGTCTTGATTTTTCTGCTGTATTCATCGTCGCCCCTATTTCCCCGTCTTCCCTTCTTTCTTACGCAAGACCTCGCCCATAAAACGGACACCCTTTTGCTTGTACACATCGGGGGGCTTGATCGCACGTAAGTTTGCCGCTACCTGACCGACTAATCGCTTATCGAATCCCTTGACATTAATGAGCGTCTGTTTGTCGACTTTGACTTCGATCCCGGCAGGAATTTGAAACAGGACGGGATTGATGTAGCCTACATTGAAGCTCATCGTCCGGCCCTGGAGCGCCACCTTGTAACCGACCCCGGTGATCTCCAATGACCGCTCATAACCCTTCGACACTCCAAGAACGATGTTGCTCAACTCGGCACGAGCCAAACCATGAAGAGCGCGGACGTTGCGATCTTCGCTCAAGCGATTGACAAGCAGCTGGCCATTCTCAACCACGGCGCCAAGCCCCTCTTCAAGAGGCCAATCCATTTTACCCAATGGACCCTTGACCGAGACCTTGGGTCCCACCACTTTCACTTCTACTCCCGCAGGAATAGCAATCGGCATTTTCCCAATCCGCGACATGTTCTCTTCCTTGTCTTTACGCTGCTACCAGACTGAGCACAACACTTCACCGCCCAGGCCATTTTTCCGCGATTCCTGGTCGGTCATGATCCCCTTCGACGTCGACAGAATCGCCATTCCGATTCCGTTTCTGACCTTGGCGATATCCTTACTGCCAACATAGACACGACGACCTGGCTTGCTGATCCGCTGCAACCCTGTGATCATCGGCTGACCTTCATTGACATAGCGCATCTGCACTGTAAACACCGGATGTCCATCCTCAACGGCGTCAGCAATGTCATGGACATAGCCTTCTTGCTTGAGAAGCTCAAGAATGGCACGCTTAAGCTTGGAGGCAGGGACAGACACCGTATCATGACGGCGCTGCGAACCATTTCTGAGGCGAACAAGAAGGTCACTAATTGGATCAGTCAACATGCTATTCCCTTTTCTTTCCAGTCCTAACGTCTCAGAGCTTCCGCTACTACCAACTAGACTTGCGCACGCCAGGGATATCCCCGCGGAGGCTCAAGAGGCGGAAACAAATTCTGCACATGTGAAAGCGAGTTAAAAAGCCACGCACCCTACCACACAATGGGCACCGATTGTACGACCGGCACGCAAATTTTGGCTTTTTTGCCGCTTTATTCCGTAGCGCTAAACGTGACACATGAACTCCTTCTGCTCAGTTACGTGCGTAGGCCTGAAATCTCTATGCCCGAAACGGCATTCCGAGATGCTTCAGCAAGGCCTTCCCCTCGTCGTTGGTCTTCGCTGTCGTGACAATCGTGATATCCATCCCATGAATGGAGGCCACTTCGTCGTACTTGATTTCCGGGAATATCAACTGCTCTTTCACACCCAACGTATAGTTACCGCGGCCGTCAAAGGATTTCGGCGAGACACCGCGAAAATCACGAATACGCGGCAAGGCCAGCGTCACAAGCCGATCAAAGAATTCGTACATGCGACGGCTCCGCAATGTGACCTTCGCGCCGATCGGGAGTCCCTGCCTAAGCTTGAATCCGGCGATCGCTTTCTTCGCTCTCGTGACAACAGGCTTTTGCCCGGTAATCGTCCCCAGCTCGGTCACTGCGCTCTCGAGCAACTTCACGTTCTGAATGGCTTCACCCATTCCGACGTTGAGAACGATGCGCTCCAACTTGGGAACCTGCATCACGTTCTTGTATCCGAACTCCTTCATGAGCGTCGGGATGACTTTCTCCTGATAGGCATCACGAAGTCGAGGCTTAAAGCTTGACTCATGACTATTCTCGTCTAATTGCTTAGGCGCAGCCTCCGCGTCCTTCTTTGAGGACTTTCGCTCGGAGGGTTTACCTGCCTTACCTTTTTCAACCTTCGCCATTCCGTGCTCCTCAGACTACTCGAAAGTCTCGTTCGATTTCTTACTGAACCGCGCCCGCCGACCGTCCTCAAGTCGACGAATACCCACACGCGTCGGCTTTTGCGTCACGGGACAGACATACATAACATTGGAGATCGCCAACGGAGCCTCTCGCTCCAAGATTCCGCCCTGCTTGACCTTTTGGTTCGGTTTGGTATGGCGCTTGATGATATTCAGCTTTTCCACAATGACCTTGCCGGCCGTCAAGTCTACGGACAAAACCTTCCCGGACTTTCCGCGCTCACGCCCTGTGATCACGACGACCGTATCGCCTTTTCGAATTCTGCTTTTCCGAAGTGCTTGCACGACAACCCCCACCACGTGTCCCTACAGCACTTCAGGTGCCAGGGAGATGATCTTCATAAATTTCTTCCAACGCAATTCACGTGCGACCGGACCAAAAATACGAGTCCCGATCGGTTCCCCTTCTTTATTGATCAAGACACAGGCATTCCGATCAAACTTGATGTAGGAACCGTCTTCACGTCGAACTTCCTTGGTGGTCCGCACAATCACCGCACGACTGACATCGCCTTTTTTAACGCTGGCATGCGGAATAGCTTCCTTCACCGCGACGACCACGATATCTCCCAGAGACGCATACCGACGACGCGTCCCCCCGAAGACATGGAAGCACATCGCCTGCTTCGCCCCGGAGTTATCCGCCACATCCATATAACTATAGTTCTGAATCATGCTAGCGCTCTTTCCTTACCTTAGAGTCACAACCACATCAAACTATTCTGCTCGGCCCTTCTGAATCACCTCGACCACACGCCAATGCTTATCCTTGCTGATCGGACGAGTCTCAACCATGCGCACACGGTCGCCGATCTTACAGACATTCTGTTCATCGTGCGCCTTGAACTTCGAGATTCTCCGCAGGACCTTGCGATACAGCGGGTGCGTCACTGAGCGCTCAACGGAGACCACCACGGTCTTGTCCATCTTGTTGCTCAACACACGCCCGACCCACTCACGCTTCTTGACAGCATCAGACATAATCAGAACCCCTTACCCTTTCGTCTCAGCCTGAGAGACTTCCTGCAAAACGGTCTTTACCCGAGCAATCTCACGCTTGGTCTTCCTGATCTGCATCGGATTCTCCAGCCGTCCGGTGCCCAGCTGAAAGCGCAAGCCGAATAGCTCTTGCACCAACTGCTTTTCCTTTTCGACCAGCTCCGGAGCCGTCAATTGCCTTAACTCTTTCAAATCCAACGCCATGTCACCTACTCCTCGAACCGCTATGAAATCTGATTAAAACTCACCACGGGCCACGCACTTGGTAGCCACCGGCAATTTGTGCGACGCGAGCCGGAAGGCCTCCTTCGCCACATCCAACGGCACGCCATCCATTTCATACAAAATGCGACCAGGCTTCACAACGGCCACCCAGTATTCAGGGTTTCCTTTACCTTTACCCATACGAGTTTCCGCCGGCTTCTTAGTAATCGGCTTATCCGGGAAAATTCTCGTCCACACCTGGCCACCACGTTTTACAAAACGAGTAATGGCAATACGCGCAGCTTCGATCTGCCGGCTGGTCACCCATCCAGGCTCAAGCGCCTTCAGACCAAATTCGCCGAGCGTAATCTGACCGCCGCGATAGGCCTTGCCTCGCATACGGCCCTTCTGCATCTTTCTAAACTTGACTTTCTTTGGCGCTAACACAGTGCGTTCTCCTTACCCGATCCGCCGTTCGAGGAACGAATCTGACTTGACCGGTTGAGCTGGCAGCAACTCTCCCTTGAAGAGCCACGTTTTCACACCGATCTGTCCCATGGTTGTATGCGCTTCAGCAAACCCGTAATCGATATTGGCACGAAGCGTATGTAGCGGCACCCGACCTTCGCGATACCATTCGGTGCGCGCGATTTCCGCCCCGCCAAGACGCCCCGCCACCATAATCTTAATGCCCTGCGCGCCCAGTCGAAGCGCGGACTGTACACTGCGCTTCATCGCCCGGCGAAACGCCACCCGCTTCTCAAGCTGCGTGGCAACATTTTCACTTACCAGCTGGGCATCCAGCTCAGGCTTCTTGATTTCCTTCACCGTGATATAGACCTGGCCGCCGTACTGCTTCTCAAGATCGGCTTTGAGCTTATCGACTTCAGCGCCCTTCCGACCGATGATGATGCCCGGACGCGCCGTGTGAATAATCACGCGAGTCTGGTCGCCAGAACGCTCAATCTCAACCTTCGAGACACCGGCATGAAACAGCCTGGCCTTCACGACCTTGCGAATCTTGATGTCCTGATGAAGGAGCTTGGCGTAATCCTTCCCGGCATACCACCGAGAATTCCACGTGACGTTATAACCAAGCCGGTACCCGATTGGATGTGTTTTCTGACCCATAAAATCTTGCCTCAGTCTGCCCTAGCTAGATGGTGATCGTTGTTATGCTGACTTCTTCGCATCGCCGAGCGATGGCGCGGCGACAACCACAGTAATATGACTCGTGCGCTTATGAATCGAATTTGCGCGACCCTGTGAGCGAGCCCGAAACCGCTTTAATGTTGGTCCGCCGTTCACAAAAGCCTTGGAAATTACCATCGACTCGCTATCGCCCATCTCCTTCTGCTCGGCATTAGCCACTGCAGAGCGGAGAATCTTTTCAACGACACGCGCAGCCTGCCGAGGCGTGAGCTTCAACATCGCGAGCGCCTGGGGAACCTGCTGGCCGCGAATCATGTCGATCACGGGCCGAGCCTTCCGAGGAGCCACTCGAACAAATCTGAGAATCGCACGTGCTTCAGTCATATCCTTATCCTTTACCCATTCGCAGAGCGGACTGCCGACCAGACCGACAGACTACTTAAGCGCAACAGCCTTTTCCGTCTTAGCCTGACCGTGTCCCTTAAAAAACCGAGTCGGAGCGAACTCACCGAGTTTATGACCAACCATGTTCTCAGTCACAAACACCGGGATAAACTTCTTCCCGTTATGCACCGCAAGCGTGTGGCCGATCATATCCGGGATCACCGTCGAACGGCGCGACCAGGTCTTGATAATCTTTCGATCTTTCGTCTCATTCATATGCTCGACTTTTTTCAGCAAATGATCATCGACGAAAGCACCCTTACTAATTGATCTAGCCATTGCGTACCCCTGACTTACGTCGCGCGATAATGAACTGATCCGTCTTCTTATTCTGTCTTGTCTTATAACCCTTGGTCGGCTGGCCCCATGGAGACACAGGATGAGGATTACCCTGACCAGACTTACCCTCTCCTCCACCATGAGGATGATCGACCGGATTCATAACCACACCACGAACGTGAGGGCGCTTTCCCTTCCACCGAGTCCTGCCAGCCTTACCGACGCTCACGTTTTCGTGATCGACATTGCCGACCTGACCGACCGTCGCCATACAGCCCGACAACACCTTGCGCATTTCCCCTGACTTGAGGCGAATCTGAACATAGTCCCCATCGCGCCCCATGACCTGCGCAGATCCACCGGCGCTACGAATTAATTGGCCACCCTTGCCGACCTTTAACTCGATATTATGAATGGTCGTTCCCAATGGCATGCTTGAAAGCGGAAGCGCATTGCCTGGCCGCACTTCTGAATTGACCCCAGACTGCACCGTCATGCCAACAGTCAAACCAACAGGAGCCAAAATATATCGCTTCTCACCATCGACATAATTCAGCAACGCAATGCGGGCAGAGCGATTCGGATCATATTCAATCGAGGCCACCTTTGCCGGAACCCCAACCTTATCGCGCTTAAAATCAATCTTCCGATACAATCGCTTATGGCCGCCCCCACGAAAACGAACGGTCGTGCGGCCGTCCGTATTGCGCCCACCAGTTCGAAGATGGAATGCCGTGAGCGATTTTTCAGGCTTCTTCTTTGTCAGCTCTTCCGTCGTAACGGCGGTCATTCCTCGACGCCCGGCCGACGTTGGCTTATACGTTTTCAATCCCATAACGAAATCCTACCTTCCCTCAACCCTATGCACTTTCGTACATTTCAAGCTTTTCGCCCTTTTGCAATGTCACGAATGCTTTTTTCCAATCAGACCGCTTGCCAGAGAAACGACCAAGCCGTTTGACCTTCCCCAAGACATTCATAACATTCACCCGCGCCACCTTGACCTTCAGCAAGGTCTCGACAGCCTGCTTGATCTGCACACGGTTCGCATCAGGATGAACAATAAATCCAACCGTATTAGTCGTCTCACGAATCGACGTCAGCTTTTCGGTCAATAGCGGCTGAACAAGCACGGCATGCATATCGAGCTTCATGACCACACCTCTGTCACACGGGCAAGCTCCCGCTCGTGAATAACCACCACACCAGCTCGAACAACATCGTAGACATTCAACTGATCGGCACTGACCACTTTCACGGATGACAAGTTACGAGCCGCTTGAAGCATGGCAACTTGCGTATCCGCCGCCACCAACAAGGCCGTCTCTCCCAATCCAAATTGATCCAATGCCTTCGCCAACAACTTTGTCTTCGGCTGTTCAAGAGCGAAATCAGATACTACAATGACTTTTCCATCAATCAGCTTAGCCGACAATGCGCTTTGCAACGCGGCGCGATACTTCTTCTTTGGCATCGTGTAGGCATAGCTGCGAGGCTTCGGACCAAACACGCTCCCGCCGTGACGCCACACAGGCGAACGCACCGACCCGGCGCGAGCCCTGCCCGTATGCTTCTGCTTCCATGGCTTCTTTCCGGATCCACTGACTTCACCGCGGCGCAACGTCGACGCCGTCCCCTGGCGCTCACAGGCTCGCTGCATGACGACAGCTTCGTGAACCAAGGATGCGCGAGGCTCACACCCGAATACCGCCTGCGGCAAATCAACCGTCCCGACTTTTTTGCTATGCAAATCTACGACATCGACCGTGGGCATGTCCTAACCCTTCTTCGACTTTCTGACGACAATAAGACCATTCGTCGCACCGGGAATGGCACCGCGAACGAAAAGCAAATTCTCTTCAGGCCTTGAGTCCACAACTTTCAGCCGTTGGACCGTGACCCGCTCTGCACCCATGTGACCAGGCAGCGTCTTCCCCTTCCAGACTCGCGACGGATACGAACTCGCACCCATGGAGCCAGGATGGCGATGGAACATCGAACCGTGAGACTCAGGACCTCCAGCATAATTATGCCGTTTCACGACACCCTGAAATCCCTTCCCCTTCGAGACGCCCACGACATCAACCCAGTCACCCTTCTTAAACATGCCGACCGTGACAGAGTCTCCGACCGTAACATCTCCGACTTTCTCAAACTCACGAAGCACTCGAGTAGCCGGCGCTTGCTGCTTTTTTAAGTGCCCCAGTTCAGCCTTGGAAAGCTTCCGCTCCTTGACTTCCCCATAGGACAATTGAACAGCCTCATAGCCATCGCGCTCTTTGGTCTTGATCGTGACGACGCGGCACGGACCAGCCTCAATCACCGTGACAGGCGTCAGACGGGTCTCGTCAAACACCTGCGTCATCCCCAATTTTTTGCCCAACAACCCGTTTGTCATCTCGTTCAACCCTTCAATCAAACCCGATGTCACAACTTGATTTCGACGTCCACTCCAGCCGCAAGATTCAGCTTCATAAGTGAATCCATCGTCTCCGGAGTAGGCTGCATGATATCGAGAAGCCGCTTATGTGTCCGCATTTCAAACTGCTCGCGGGATTTCTTGTCAACGTGCGTCGATCGCTGCACGGTAAACTTCTCGATCTTGGTCGGCAAAGGAATAGGGCCGACAACTTTTGCCCCACTACGCCTGACTGTTTCGACGATTTCCGCCACCGATTGATCGAGCACACGGTAGTCAAATCCGCGCAACCGGATTCTGATTCTTTGATCAACCTTCACGCTCAACTCCCCATTCTATCGGCTAAAAAAACTGCTC